>JBGTNF010000022.1:0-3111 GCA_041743205.1 Thermomicrobiales bacterium
ACCTCGGCGTCTTCGGGAACGTCGATCAGCGTCGGCACGCCGTTGTGCAGCACGTAGGTTCGTGAGCGGTAGAAGGCGATCCCGTCCAGCAGGGTGTCCCGTTCGTAGCCGACGGTGTGATGGTGGAATGCCCACAGCCCCACGTGATCTTTGGGGATCTCGAAAATCTGTTCCGCCTCCGCCAGGGACTGTCCGCGTCGCCACCGCCGGGCTTGCCGCGGGTAGCCGGAGGTCGTCAGCGATTCCGGCCCAAAATCGCTGGCGACGAAGATAGTGTCACGATCGATCCAGGACACGCGCGTCTTGGCGTGCGGCACGTTGAAGCCATCGGCGACGAACGTCCTGGATTCCAGGTCGAACTCGCGGATGACGACCGCGTCGCCGCCATCAGGCGAGAGCCGGACTAGGGCGCGGTCATGGTCAGGGAAAATCAGGTCGGCTCCGGCGAAGACCCAGGCGGTGTTCTCGCGGCGGCCGAGCTCGTCGACATCGAGCAGGACATCCCATTCCGGGTCTGGTGTGCGGTAACTGTCGAGCGTCGTCCTTCGCCAGAGTCCGCGCGGGTGTTCGGCGTCTCGCCAGACGTTGTAGAGGAAATCGCCATGCCGGGAGACCATCGGAATCCGGTCGGTCGAGTCGAGGACCTCCAGGATTCGCCGGGAGGTTGACTCCAGCGCGGCTGTGTCGAGGCTGGCGGTGGTCCGGGCGTTCTGCTCGCCGACCCAGGCCAGCGCTTCAGGCGAGTGGATCTCCTCGAGCCAGAGGTACTCGTCCTCCACACTGGCGCGGTCCGGAAAATCATGGGTAATCGTCACGCGCGCGCTCCTTCATCCAAATCGTCCGTTTGCCAGCTGGCTAATTCCAGCCGTCGTATTCCATGTGCCGTGCCGACTGGCGGGCGATGTCCGGGCCGTACATCCGCTCGACCACGTGGAGCGCCATGTCGATCCCGGCCGAAACCCCGGCCGAGGTGATGATCCTGCCTTCGTCGACGTATCGCTGGTCGTCCCGAATGTCGATCGCCGGGTATGTTTCGCGCATCCAGTCGATGCTGGCCCAGTGGGTGGTCGCCGCCTTGCCGTCCAGCAAGCCGTTGGCCGCCAGCAGGAAGGCCCCGGTGCACACGCTCGTCATCAGTCCGACTCGTTCGTGCTGCGCCTTGACCCAGGCAAGAACGGCGGGTTCGAAATCTCCCGCCGCGTGCCGCGGCCACCCGGAACGACCACGATATCCAGGTCGGGGTGGTCATTGATGGCGTGATGCGGCTGCACCAGCAGGCCGTTCCGGCAGCGGACGATGGCGGTCGTCTCGGCAATGATTCGCACGTCGTAGAGTTGGGCGTCGTTCGTGATGGAGAAGACCTCGAACGGACCGCAGAAGTCCAGCACTTCGACGTCTTCGAAGATGAGGATGCCAACCTGGGTTCGCTTCGACGAAGAGGATATTTGCGTCACTGGTCCAGTCCTTTGGGTGCATCCGGCAGGTCTGCTGGTGGTTCATGGTCGAACGCCTGCTCCCGCCGCTGGGCGATGGCGGCCAGCAGGTCCCGGTTGTCGCTGGTGAACCCGTCGACGCCCTGGGCGAACAGGGTTTTGGCGACGGCGGGATCGTTAACCGTCCAGGCGATGATCGTTGTCCCCAGCTCGCGCAGGCGGGCGATCGTCGCCTGCGTCAGCAGGCGATAGTGAATCGACACCGCCGGGTTGGCTTGGCCGGCCAGTTTCGGCCAGACCCGGTCCAGTTCCCGATCGTTGCCGACCGAGTAGAAGACGTGGACGTTGGGCAGGCGGCCGACCGGATCGAGCTGCCGCCAGTTCCGCCCGCAAAGGATGATCTCTCGATCGGCCTGGACATCGGCAATCGCCCGGACGACCCGGCGCCCGAGCCAGGGATGCAGGCCCTTGAGGTCCAGGAAGAGCCGGGTCGCGGGCGGCAGCGCCACTACCAGCTCGTGGAGTTCCAATTTATCGCCGCCAACGGAATCGATGTACCACTTTTCCCAATAAATGGGGAGCGGCCCGATCGATTTAACGTGGCGAATTTCCAGCTTGCCAAGCCGTGGCCAGACATCGGTCTCCAGCATGTCTGCCCCGTAGGACGAGGCATCCTGGGCCATTTCCAGGTTGTTGCCGGCCCGGTGGGCGATTGCCAGTGGACGGTGGTCGGGAAGCGCTGGGTGATTCGATGCCATGATTCCTCGTGAGCGATGTCGTCGGGGTGTGGACGTCGTAGACCGAACGCTCGCTTCGCGCCGGAAGCCCGGTCCGGGTTTGGTACACTCGCCACTTGTGAGCATCGGAGACGCCGCCCGATCCGGGGTGGATAAGGGGCAAGCGGGTGACCGAACACAATCATAGCGGGACCGGCGAACGCAGCGCCGACCATGACGATAATCAAATCGAATCGCCGAGCAACCACGTTCCCCCCCGCTCGACTGCCGTCAGGCCGAAGATGAAGCCGGCCGCGGAACGCACGGCCCTCACGGACAACGATGCCGGTTCCGTCAGCGCGGTCCAGGTGTCGATGGAGCGATCGGGCGCCGAGCACATCGAAGCGCAACGGGTTACCCTCGACCATTCGGGCGCCAGGTCGTTGTCGACTGACTCCGCCGAGTTGAATAATTCCGGGACCGTGACGTTGTCGGCCACCACCGCCACACTTTCCCAATCGTCCGTCATGCTGGCACGAGCGGATGACTTGCGGCTCGAAGACTCCAAAGCGCTGATCGCCCAATCGGGCAAGACCTCGATCGCTGGCACGAGCCGGATCGGCATCCTCCAAACCGGCAGCGTCGAGGCCGAGGGCGATGTCAACGGGCTGCTGATCATGACCGGCAGCGTGAAAGCCGGCGGCGATGTCAACGTCACCTTCGACGCAGTGTCGGCGGGCGTGCTCGGGGCGGCGTTTGCCGCGGTTCTGTTCCTCCTGCGCCGGATGTTTCCACGATCCTGACGTGCGTTTTGCCAGGCCGAACAGCTTGAACGTTTCCAACTAAAAAGGAGTGACAATGGGCGGTTTCCTGAAATTCATGCTCGGCGGCGCGGCCGGGACCGCGGTGGGTCTGGCCGTTGCCAGCCTGCTCGCCCCGCAAAAGGGCGCCGACTTGCAAGC
>JBGTNF010000023.1:0-4309 GCA_041743205.1 Thermomicrobiales bacterium
TGATTTCCGGCCGGCGCAGCCCGTCGAGGTCGAGGGCGTGCTTGCTTTCGGGCGGCGAGATGCTGCGGAGCTCGGCCGTGTGCTCCTCCAGCAGCGCCGCGATTTCCGGGCCGGTCAGATCGTCGATCACGATGCGCACGCAGGGCTCCTTGCTGGCGGAAATCCGGAAGGACGCGATCATTGGTCGAATTCTCAGAGTGAGTGAACCAACGAAGGGGAAGGCCCGGTCGTGCTTACATGCCTCTCGTTTTCAGCAGTATCCGATGCGCCTCCCTCCAATCGTCGAAGTTATGCGCATAACCGAGCCCAGGGTGCGCCGCGACGAACGCTTCGTCTGAACCAGCTAAATGCCCCTCCGATTGAAGCCTGACCAGTGTGTCATCCAGCAGGGATGCAATCGCACGCCGCCGTTCGAAGACGCTCGCCTTGTTGGCAGATACCCGACTCGTGATCCCTGCGACGCTCTGTTGGTAGTCCTTGGGTAACCAGGCGAGTTGGTGAGCGGAAACCATCCAGCGGTATCGCCATGGCAGCCATTCTCGATTGTAGGCGTGCAAGAGCTGGATCAGTTCTTCAAAAGCGGCCGTGAGCTGGTCGTGAGCGCTCTCGATGCCGCCCCTGTCGATCCAGCCCAGAAGACGCCACTCCTCCAGGTAGTACGCCGCCCATCCCAGATGATCGCCTATCCGGGACAACCGCAATGATTCCGGATAGGCCAGACGCTCCTTAAGGATTTCGGCTACGGACTGCCGGCGATCGTACAGCACCAACGCGTGAGCGAGTTCGTGCTTGAAACTTTCCGACCACTCGTGGCTCCGAAAGTCATCCAGGGCAACGCGCTTCGCGTCGATCTGTATGCCGCCTACATCAGAAGCCTCTACCTCGAAAATGGTGTGGAAGGAATCGGTATCAGGCTTCCAGACGAATTCCGCAGGCACGATCGCCTCATCCAGCTTGTCGAAGACCAGGACACAATCGACATCGGAGTCGGTTCGAGCCTCTCCGTGGGCGACGCTTCCCACGATCAGCGCGGCTTCGAACTCCGGCCATACGTTCAGCTTGCGGACCACAAATCGGCGCATCAGCTCCAACTGTGAATCAACCTGCTCAATCACACGTGTTCTCCTGTCTCAACGTTGAAGAAACGCCACCAAGTTAGCCGGTCGGGCGCCCTCAGTTCATCGTTGTGTGCAGTTAAGGATCGCTGGCGTCGCGCAAGGTGGCGAAGGACGGATGCGCTGGCAGGCGGGTGGCGATGAATTCGCCCGGACTGAGGGCCAGCACACCCAATTCTGCCCCATTGATCTCCGCTTCGAGTGGTCGGTCAAGGGTCAGGATGACCGTCGTGCCGGAAGCAAGCGCGGCCGCTACGACGTGTTCATCCTTGGCGTTGACGGATGGGTAACGTCGCGGCGACACGTCGAGCCGGGGAATCGCGGCCAACTCAGGTGCGCCGGACTCGAGTCGGGCTCGATGCCGGGCCAGCGTGGTCGGCGAGAATTTCCGCGCCAGGTTGGTTTCCACCTCGATCAGGATCGCCTGGGAGACGACTGCCTGCAGCAGGCTCCGCTCGACCAAGGACCAGAGAAAGCCAGAGCCGCCGGTGGGCGAGGCGGCCGCGGCGATCAGGCAGGACGCATCGAACACGACGCGTGTCGTGCGATCGACCTTAATCATCCGACCCGGTAACCGGCCCTCGGGCCCCGAATCGGTCGACGATCTCCCGTGCTTCGCCATCCAGCTGGTCCGCTTCGAGGAACTCCGTGAGTTGCTGGTCGCTGTAGGTGCGGATCGTCAGATCGTGGCGGGCGCGCGTTGCCAGCAGCAGCAGATCGATGTTGCGTCGCGGAATGCGCAGGCTGCGGCCGATTCGTGATGCTCCCAGGCGACCATCGCGGATGTAGCGATAGACGGTTTCGCGGTCGACCTGAAGGTAGGCGGCAGCTTGGTCTGGCGTCAGGATGTCCGGAAGTTGCGTGCTCATGATGCGACTTTACCATGCTTGAGACGACTTGGGACTACTAACTGCAACCTCAAATCGCCAACTTGAGTGAGCCAAAACTCCCAGCAAGGACCAACGTTCCTAAGAACCGTATCACTCGTAGAGGTGGCAGGCAACTTCGTTGGCGCCGCCGCGAATGCGCAGTTCCGGCGTTTCCACATGGCAGCGGTCGAAAGCGGAGCGGCAGCGGCCGGCGAAGCGGCAGCCGGGCGTCAGATCCACTGGTGTGGGCACTTCGCCGCCGATCGTGATCGGCTCGCCGGGTCGCTCCTCGTCGCCGATCGGCAGCGTGTTCGAGAGCAGGGCCCGCGAGTAGGGATGCTGTGGGTTGGCGATGATTTCCTCCGCCGGGCCGACTTCGACGAACATGCCGAGGTACATCACCGCGATCCGGTCGGCGATGTAACGCGCCACCGAGAGATCGTGGGTGATGAAGACGATCGTCATCCCGTCGCCGTCGCGCAGGTCCAGCAACTGGTTCAGGATGTCGGCCCGGACCGAGACATCGAGCATCGAGACCGGTTCGTCGGCGACCAGGAACTCCGGGGCGAGGAGCATCGCCCGCACGGTGGCGATCCGCTGCGAATGTGATTCGTCGAAGAACGACACCCCTGGCAGGAAACCTGATCAGGCCAGGGCGATTGCATCTAAAACAGCGGGATAGCGGAGCGGGGATAGGCACGGGATACTGGGTGGACGCAGAGGCTGGCTGCGTCGTCCGGTTGCCGCCATCAAGGACCCTGCGCTGCCCGCCCATCCCGCTGCCCACCTGGCCAACGCCTTCGTCGATCTGGTCGATCCCCGCGTCGACCGCACCAAACGCCATCGTCTGCTCGATATCCTGACGATCACCCTTTGCGGCGTGCTGTGCGGAGCTGAGAACTGGGTCGAGATCGCCGACTGGGCCGACGCCAAACGGGCCTGGCTCACGGAGTGGCTGGGCCTGGAACACGGCATTCCGTCCCACGGCACGCTGGACCGGGTCTTCGACCGGCTCGACCCGGTCCAGTTCGAAACCGGCTTCCTGCGCTGGGTCCAGGGCACGCTGACGCCGCAGGCGGACCCGGTCGTCGCGATCGACGGCAAGACCGTGCGTCGCGCGGGCGATGGACGGAGCGGCCGGTCTCCGTTGCACCTCGTCAGCGCCTGGGCCAGTGGCCAACGCCTCGTGCTCGGCCAGGAAGCCGTCGCCACGAAGTCGAATGAGATCACGGCGATCCCGCTGCTGCTCGATCGCCTGGACCTGACCGGGCAAACGGTGACGATCGACGCGATGGGCTGCCAGCGCACGCTTGACACGCAGATCATCGACGGTGGGGGGAACTACGTGCTTGCGCTCAAGGACAATCACCCCGACCTGCTGGAGGACGTGATCGACTGCTTCCGGATGGCCGAGTGGGTGGCGGATGGGCGCCTGGCCGGGGTGACCACCGTGGAGAAAGACCATGGCCGGTTGGAACGGCGGACCTGCGCGACGATCGCCGATCCCGATGTCATCGCCTGGCTCGATCCCGACGGGCCCTGGACCGGACTCCAATCCATCGCCCGGGTGATGGCGATTCGGACCGTGGGCGAGCACGAGCCAACCACCGCGACCTGGTACTACCTGACGAGCCTGCCTGGCGCCGCCCGGCCGATCGCCGACGCGGTCCGCAGCCACTGGGGGATCGAGAACGGGCTGCACTGGGTGCTCGACATGGCGTTCGACGACGACCAGAACCGAACCCGCGCCGGGCACAGCGCCGAAACCCTCGCGCTGGTCCGCAAGCTCGCCCTGAACCTGCTCCGGCTCGAACCGACGCGCAAGCACGGCATCAAGGCGAGCCGCCTGCGGGCCGGCTGGGATGATGCCTACCTGCTCCGCGTGCTGGGGGCGGTTGAGATGCAATCGCCCTGCTGATCAGGCCAGGGCAATCGCATTTAGGTGAGGCCGAGCATGGAGTAGAGGACCTCGATGTTCCAGCCCGCGCGTTTGCGTTGGATCGCCAGGCTTCGCTTTCCCCGGTCCGGGGCGTGGCGCACCAGATTCAGGGTCAGTTTCCGCAGCACGGCCAGGTTCTGCTGGGCATGCCCGCGGCGGACCCGGCTTTCGTCTTCCCGAAAGGTCAGGTCCAGCACCCAATGCCGCCCGTTCTCGACCGCCCAGTGGCTGCGAATCACCTGATTGAGCCGCACGGCGTCCGGCGGCAGGCTGCTGACGTAGTACCGCACGGCGGTCGTCCCCGTCGCCCGCGCGGCCTCCCCCGCAATCCGCGTCGCCGTGATCCGGATCACGCTCTGGAGGCCCGGCCACTGGCGATCGGGATC
>JBGTNF010000024.1:0-4690 GCA_041743205.1 Thermomicrobiales bacterium
CCCCTCTTCGTACTCGAACAGGGTGTTGCAGCCGGGACACCGCTTCTTGAGCGTGAACCAGCCATCGAACACGCCCGACGCTCCGCAATACGGGCAACGTCGTCGAAACGCCCGGCTAAACGTGGTCAACAATCGCCGTGACCCGGAGGAAGGGATCGAAACGGGCCGTTCTGTCACGCCGGGGGTCCATTCTGGAGCGGGAAAATCGCGCAGGAATCCCAGCGGAAGACCGCTGGATGGCGTTGCCCTGATGGTACATTGATTGGCGAAGGCAACGCCCAGATCATCTCATCGTTTTCCGCTCGATCGGGACCCAAATCGACGCTCGTCCGGTTGACGCGAGCCGCCCGGTTTTGGCCGGGGAAGACAGTCAGGAAGCGCATTCATGCTGGCCAAAGTCTTGAGTTGCGCGGTGGTCGGGCTCGACGGGGTGCTGATCGAGGTCGAAGTGGACGTCAGCAACGGCGGACAGCCTGGAGTGATCCTGGTCGGCCTGCCCGACGCCGCCGTGCAGGAGAGCCGGGAGCGGGTGCGAGCCGCGATCCGCAATTCGGGAGGCAGGTTCCCGCACGGCCGGGTGACGGTCAACCTGGCCCCGGCCGACCTCAAGAAGGCGGGACCGACGTACGATCTGCCGATCGCGATCGGCGTCCTGCTCGCCGGGCGGCAACTCTACGGCGACCTCAGCGACGCGCTGATCGTTGGCGAGCTCTCGCTGGATGGCATCGTCCGCCACACGCCCGGCATCATCAGCATGGTGTCGCTGGCCGCGGAGAAGGGGCTGGCCCGCGCCTTCGTTCCGGACGTCGACGCGCGCGAGGCGTCCCTGGTGCAGGGCATCACGGTTTACCCGGTGCGGACGCTTGCCGACCTGGTCAATCACCTGACGGGGGAAGTGCCGATCGCCCCGATGACCGACGAGCACCGCCACGTCCAGCCAGAATTCGGCGCCGGTGGGACGGATTTCTCCGAGATTCGTGGCCAGGAGCACGTCAAGCGGGGGCTGGAAGTCGCCGCCGCCGGCGCCCACAACGTGGTCATGAGCGGCCCGCCGGGCTCTGGCAAGACATTGCTGGCCAGGGCCCTGCCATCGATCCTGCCGCCGATGAACATCGACGAGGCGCTCGAAGTAACGCGCATCTACAGCGTGCGCGGCCTCTTGCCGCCGGAGACTCCTCTTATCCGCGAGCGCCCGTTTCGCTCGCCCCATCACACCACCAGCCACGCCGGTCTCGTCGGCGGCGGCAGCTGGCCGCGCCCCGGAGAGATCAGCCTCTCGCACCGGGGCGTGCTCTTCCTCGACGAGTTGCCGGAGTTCAACTCGCAAACGCTGGAGGTGCTGCGCCAGCCGCTCGAAGACCGCCGGGTGACGATCGCCCGCGCGTCGGGCACGGTCAGCTTCCCGGCCAACGTGACGCTGGTGGCGGCGATGAATCCGTGTCCGTGCGGGTTTCACGGCGACCCGGTCCGGGAGTGCCGGTGCGCGCCATCGGCCGTCTCCCGCTACCAGAAGCGAATCAGCGGCCCGTTGCTCGACCGGATCGACATTCACCTCGAAGTGCCCCGCATCGACTACGAGCAACTGGCCGACCGGCGTCCCGGCGAGGCTTCCACCGCCATTCGCACCCGGGTCGAAGTCGCCCGCGAGGTGCAGTCGGCCCGGTTCCAGGGCGGCGAGAACCTGACCAACGCCGACATGGGGCCGCGGGAGGTCCAGCAGTTCGCCCGGCTCGATGCCCAGGGCGAGCAGTTAATGCGAACGGCGGTGCGCCAGCTTGCGCTCTCGGCCCGCGGCTACCACCGGGTGTTGAAGCTCTCGCGCACCATCGCTGACCTGGCGGGCAGCGAGCAGATCCAGACCGCGCACGTCGCGGAGGCGCTGCAATACCGACCCCGCGTCGCCGACGCGTGAAGCACTTTGAGCTGGTAAACCTGACGGAGGCAGCAATCGTAGGGGCGGACCTGCGTCGAGCGTGAATTGCATCTCCGCCACACTCCTCTTCTCGATGCTGTGTCGTACGGAGCCGCCCGTGTGGTGGGGATGCTGCCCACGTCCGGGCGGACACCCTGGAGCGCAGTTGTCGAGATCCGGTTCGCGTTCGCGGTCTGCCCCTACGACTTGTGCCAAAGGGCGTGACTCGTCGTGGCTCACCTGCATCGCGTGCGGAGGCTCTGGCGCGATGTACGGGTGATTGGCGGATTGCGAAGCACCGCATCATGTCCGGCCAAACCCACGATTCACCACCGCTTCTTCGCCTGCTCCTGTTCTAGCAGGACCCTGGCCCAAGACCGAAGGGAGGCGCCGTGACGGATAAGGCTGGAGCAGGATTGACCGATCGAGGGATACGAATCGCAGATGGCGTCGTCCGCAGACCTCAAGGGTATTGGAGTGTCGCGGTTCACGATCTGTTGCAATGGCTGGACGGCGCCGGCTTCGGCCTGGCTCCGACGCCAACAGGACTCGACGAGCGATTCGAATACCTGCAATTCATCGACGGAGCAGATCAAGGCTGGCCATTGCTGCCGTTCATCCAGAGTTTTGATGGCGCGCGCGCAGCTGGCGGATTCGCGCGCAGACTGGAATCGATCCTCGCGGCATATGAACCGGTCGATTACGCGCGTTGGCAATCAGCGGGATCCCTGCACCTCCGAAGCCCTGTGCAGCATGGGGACGTTGGCCCCTGGAACCTGCTGTGGGATGCCGAACGAGGCGAGATCTGTGGCCTGATCGATTGGGATCTCGCCGGGCCGGCTCCGGTAGGTTATGACGCGGGCTTCCTTGCGTGGTTCATCGTTCCCATGATGGATGACGATCGAGCCCGCGAACGGGGATTCGACATTCCAATCGATCGGGCCGACCGGCTACGGGCCTTTTGCGATGGATATGGCATGAACTGTATCGATATGGTCGATCGCATCGTCGCGTCGCAGGACGAGTTCCGCAACCGCATCATTTCAGCTTCGGAGGATGTTTCGCCGACGTATGCGGCGCTGAAGAATCTGGGTGTCGCCGAGCAGGTTAGCAAGGACATGCTGTTCGCACGTGCCTGGGGCGAACATGGATATGGGCTTGATATGGATGGCGAGCCATAGGCTGCCCTTGGAACCATTGAGCGAACAGGCGATGGTGCCATCACGGGCCGGCACGAGGCCGGTCCCTACCCAAACGGTTGGTGTGCAATCACCCGTTCCTGCGGGCGTCGAGGGCGGCGCGCACCTCGGCCGCGTGGCGATCGGCCCGGGCCTCGACGGTTCCAGCCCGGCTCGAGATGCTGCGAGCCTTTGCCTCGTCCTTGATCAGCGGCAGGTTGACGCGAACGTTGACGAGCGCCGCCTTCACCGAGGTGTGGGCCAGCATTATGGCGATTTCGGCGTCGGAGAGGGCGTGGGCAGTTCCTTTGCGCGCAACCGGCTCCAGGTCCTCCAGCAGCCCGCACGCGGCTTCGGCCAGCATGAGCGGCACGTTGGCAGCGTTGACGATCGCCGCCTGCATGGCGACGCGGCGATGCGCTTTTTCATCGTCGGTTGCTTTCGGAAGGCGGCTGGCATCGACGTAGCCTCCGTAGGCGCGTTCGTCGGCCGCCGCGGCGGCCAGCAGCGACTCCCTGACCCCCACAAGCGTCTCGAACTGCGCTTCGAACGTTGCGTCCTGACCGCCCTTGAGCGTCAGGCTGATCACCATCTGCCCCAGCCCCGCTGCCAGTGCGCCGACCAGTCCGGCGACGCTGCCGCCGCCCGGGGCCGGCTCCGACGACCCCAACGTTTCGAGGTACCCGCCAATGGTTCGCTGGGCGAGCGGCGCAAGGCCGCTCACGATTTCGCCTCGGCAACCGGCGGCCCGGCCATCTCTTCGAGCTCGGCGATGAAATGGGCTTCGTCGTCGAATTCGAGTTTGTAGGCGGATTCTTCCGGACGCGGCGCGGGCGGGATCACGAAGCGTACCCAACCCTCTTCCGCCCCCCGGCACAACAGTTCCGTAACTTTCGCCTCGAACCGGGTGTAGGACATGTCCGGCGTCAGCACGCGGTAGTACTGCTCGCCCATGCCGTTGGCGGTCCAGATCAGCCGCACCAGTTGCCGATGCCGGGTTTCCAGCGGCGAAGCCGCCATCTCGTTCGACATCAGGCCACGGATGATCGCGCTGAACTTGCCCATCTCTCGAGTCTGGCTGCTGCACACCTGACACACGCCGTCCACGATCTCTTCGTGGCGATAGCTGCGACGGCAGGTATCGCACCAGAGATAGGTATTGGCCGCTTCGGTTGCCGGTCCCCTAGGCATAACTTCGACTCCTTGTTCGATAGCCGCAAGGGCGGCGTTGCGGACGAATCAGCAAGACGACAGGCCCAGCGGAAGCGTTCCGGCCGGGCCTGTTGTCATGCAGGAGAAGTTCACGTCAGGCACGCCGCCATCACAACGGAGTTACCCCCGCATGTTGCGTTCCTGGTTCGCGACGGTTCCGCCCTTGCCGACGTTCGCTGCCGCCGGCTGGCGCTCGCCCGTGCGGTCGGCCCACTTCTGGACCGCGTAGGTGAGATAGATACCGCCGAGCATCATGATTACGGCCAGCAAGAGCTCAACGGTTTCGGCAAGTGTCCCAAAGGCGATGGCAAGGTTGGAAACGATCATGTCGGGCTCCTTAAGACGCGGCTTCGATGATCAGCGTGCCGACCATGCCGTTCTGGGCGTG
>JBGTNF010000025.1:0-5361 GCA_041743205.1 Thermomicrobiales bacterium
CGGCGTCCTGCGTTGAGTTCACCAATTGGTAGACCGGGGCTTCGCGCGCCACGGTGTCGAACGAACCGGTCCACGTCGATTCCAGTTCGAAGAGAAACCCCTGCTCGTTCATCGTCGGCAGGTCGGCGGCCGGCAGCTGGGTGGTGACTTCCGAGTCGCCCGGTGGGGCCGGGGTCGATTCCTGGGCCATGGCCGCCTGGCCAGAGCCGGAGGCAACGATAAAGGCACACAAAACTGCGAGCCAACGTGGCACGTGTGAGAAGACGAAGGACATGCGTGTTGAGCCTTTCGGTTCGATGCGTGACGCCATGGTGATTCGTCTTTGCATCACGAACGGAGGACCGGGTCGACTTCGATGATGCGTCGCAACTCGACGATCTGGTCGCGCAAGAGCGCGGCTTTCTCGAACTCCAGGTCCCGGGCGGCGGTCTTCATCTGGGATTCGAGGTCCTTGACCATCCTGGTCAACTCGTCGCGCGGGATCTCGCCGATCATGCCTGGGCCGGCGTCGTCCGTCGAGTACCCGGCGGCTTCTTCGGCCACGGCCTTGACGCGGTCGGTCAGGTCGCGGATTTCCTTGACGATGCCGCGCGGCTCGATGCCGTGCAACGTATTGTGCTCCATCTGGATTTCCCGGCGCCGGTAGGTCTCGTCGATCGCGACCTGCATCGATCGGGTCATCTTGTCGGCGTACATGATCACCTGGCCATCGACATGGCGCGCCGCGCGACCGATATTCTGGATCAAGGCCCCGGCGGACCGGAGATAGCCTTCCTTGTCCGCATCGAGAATGGCGACGAGCGACACCTCCGGGAGATCCAACCCTTCGCGGAGGAGGTTGATGCCCACGACCACGTCGTGAATGCCCAGCCGCAGGTCGCGCAGGATCTCGATCCGCTCGAAGGTGTCGATCTCGCTGTGCAGGTAGTGGGTGCGAACGCCCATTTCCTTGAGGTACTCGGAGAGGTCTTCGGCCATGCGCTTGGTCAGCGTGGTAACCAGTGTCCGCTCATTCTTCGCGACCCGGGTGTTGATCTCGGCGAGCAGGTCGTCGATCTGGCCCTTCGTCGCCCGCACGGAGATCGACGGATCGACCAGGCCGGTCGGCCGGATCACCTGTTCGACCACCTTCGAGGAGTGTTCGTATTCGAACGGTCCAGGCGTGGCCGATACGAAGATTGCCTGCTTGATCATCGAATTGAACTCTTCGAACCGGAGTGGGCGGTTTTCGCGCGCAGAGGGCAGGCGGAACCCGTGCTCCACGAGGACGTCCTTGCGCGAGCGATCACCGCCGTGCATGCCGCGCACCTGCGGCAGCGTGATGTGGGATTCGTCGACGAAGAGCAGGTAATCCTGCGGGAAGTAGTCGAGCAGTGTGGCAGGCTGATCGCCGAAATGTCGCTGCGATAGGTGCATCGAATAGTTCTCGATGCCGGAACAGAACCCGGTTTCCTGCATCATTTCCAGGTCGTACATGGTGCGCTGCTTGAGCCGGGCCGCTTCCAGCACTTTACCCTGGGATTCGAATTCCTTGAGCCGGTCTTCGAGCTCGCGCTCGATGTCGCCGATCGCCTTGCCCAGCTTCTCCGAGTTGGTAATGAAGTGGCGCGCCGGGTACACGACGATGTCCGGCCGCTCGGTCAGGATCTCGCCGGTCAAAGGGTCGACGTCCGAGATGCGCTCGATGTCGTCGCCGAAGAACTCGACCCGCACCGCGATCTCTTCGTAGGCCGGGTACACCTCGAGGGTGTCGCCCCGCACGCGGAACGAGCCGCGCGTCAGCGTCATGTCGTTGCGGTCGTACTGGATGTCGATCAGGTGCCGGATCACGCGGTCACGACGGATCTGCATGCCCACGCGCAGGTCGACCGTGGTGTTGGCGTATTCTTCCGGCGTGCCGAGACCGAAGATGCAGGACACCGAGGCGACGATCAACACGTCCTTGCGCGTCAGCAGCGCGCGGGTCGCGGCGTGCCGCAGCTTGTCGATCTCGTCGTTGATGTCCGAGTCCTTCTCGATGAAGGTATCGGTCCGGGCGACGTAGGCTTCCGGTTGGTAATAATCGTAGTAGGAGACGAAGTACTCGACGGCGTTTCTCGGGAAGAACTCCTTGAACTCGCTGTAGAGCTGGGCGGCGAGCGTCTTGTTGTGGGCCAGGATCAGCGTCGGGCGATTCACCTGTTCGACGACGTTGGCCATGGTGAACGTCTTGCCCGAGCCGGTGACCCCCAACAGGGTTTGCATCCGTTCCCCGGCGAGGAGCCCCTCGGTCAGTTGCTCGATGGCGACCGGCTGGTCGCCGGTCGGCCGGAGGTCGGACACAATTTCGAATTTGGGCATGGAATCTCCGATGCAGGGGCACGGCGTCACTAGCCCTTGATTATACGGCTATTCGTCCCGTTTTGGAACATGTGTTCGCCTGCCAAACCGGCTGGACAGGGACGGGCGCTGGTTCGCCTTCTCGACCGGCAGCGGTTGTTCGGATTCGGCGTCGACCAGCACGTCACCGTTGTCGTAGTCGTTGGCGCCATCATCACCATCAGGGGCGACATCGTCAGGAGCTGCGGAATCCGGTTCCAGAACGCCGGGTTCGTCGACCGGGCGTTGCTCGACATCGGCTGGCGAGACCTCCCCGTGGGAGTCCTCGATCGCGGTTGCGGCAGCGTCCTCTTCGAGCACCGCGCGGGTGCTGAGCCTGGACTCTTCGGGAAGTTGCAGACGGTAGAGTTGGGATTCGGCCAATCCGGCGCCCATCAGTTCGTCGATGTGCCGGACCGCCCAGCGTTGACCGGCGAACGGGAGCCGGGCGATCGCCTGGTTGGTATCCCACCAGGCGCACTCCTTGAGCTCCGGCCCGAGCGTCACCGGCGCCTGGGGGCTCACATTCACCGCCAGCACCGGCGCCAGCACGACCACGTCGCGGGTGTCGTCGAAGAACTCGTTGATGTAGTCGGCTGAATAGACTTCGCTGACCGTTAGGCCCGCCAATTCCCGGACAGCCCGGCGGCCGGCGTCAATGGTGGATTCGTACCCCAGGATTTGGGTGTGGAACGATTGCCATGTGTTGCCGAGCGGGACATTGGCCCGTCGTTGCAAGAGCAGGAACTGGACCCGTGCGTTGAGGCGCCGGAACACGTAGACGTCGACGATGTCCGAGACGATATCCGGCATTCCGTACCCTGTTCGCGTTCGGTCGTTGGGACTTCTAGCGCTGGCGGGATTTCCACCAGTCGCGCGCGGCGTCGATCGGCGATTGCTGCCGCGACGGCGTGGAGTCGATCACCTGGCCACGCCACATCCGGATTTCAGGCGGCGCCGAAGGCCGGCTCCGGAACCGTTGGGCCATCGGCGCGACCACGCACACGACCGCCGCCAGGCAAAGCAGATTCGCCACCAACGGCGACAGTCCAACGACAAGCATGGCGATGATCGCCAGACCCACCGCCATGACGATGGGCGACATCATCAACTCCCGCATCTTCGGTGGGATCATCGATTCCATCGGCGGCGGCGTTGGCCCCACTTTCGGCTTGATCCGTGTTGGCGGACGACTCTTCGTCTCAGGGGGCGGCGGGAGCAGCCGGATGTTCTCGTTTTTCGACAGGATCTCATCCAGTTCGCGATCGAGCCGGGACTTGCCGGGACGGTCATCCGACGGGTTTTCCGCTGGTGGTGATTGCATGGGGACGGTCCTCTCAGCCGAGGTGAACGCGCTCGGGAATATGGTACAGTACGCCGCCAGCGGACAGGAAAAGCTCATCATCCGCGTCCCATCGACTATGAAAGTGTTTTGCAGCAAGCGGGAGCGTTCGTGGCGACCACGGTGTTTCGATTCAATATCGTCGATGAAACGGGCTCGGTGAGCTTCGTCGGACCGGCCCACGGCCTGAAGGTGCTTGGCGCGGCCTGCAGCAAGGAGCCGGCGTCGATTCCGGAGTTGCTGGAGTTCGCCAGGACCTACGATCCCGACTGGATCGAAGCCGTCCGATCCGATCTCCTGATCTTCGATGAACATAATATCGAGTCAGTCGCACCCACTTACGAGCCAGTCGTCGCGACCGAGGATGATCAGGATCATCGGGCCTTCCGCATCATCGACCCGGTGACGCGTGCCCGGAGCATGCAGCCGGCGCAATTGGGCCTGGTCGTCGTCAACGTCCGCGAGCAGCGCATCATCCAGATTCAGAACAGCTACGCCGACCTCAGCCGCAAGGGGCGAGGACGCATCCGCTCCCAAGGGGCGCCGACGCGGTCGCTCTTCCATTACGAGCTCCCCGAAACCTGGAGCATCGTGCCGTAAGAGTGGCGTGTCGCCAACCCAGCGCGCGTGCATTCGGTCCTTCAATGAATCGGCCGTTGGTTTCAATGGATGCGTAGGGCTGCGGAGCTTGCTCCGCCCTTGCAGCCGCTGGACATATCCGCTTTGCTTGCGCCCTAGCGGTCTCTCGAAGTCAGATGGAGTGGGGCCTGTCGGGGCGGAGCAAGCTGGCCCCGCTGGATACGCAACCCTACGCATGACGTGGGCCGCCATACCCCCGATCACTGCGGCGGCTTCGTGTCCTTGCGCTTCCGCCCGAAACCGCCCAGGAACATCCGGCTCATCTGGTCAGACATCGACTGCGTGCCCAGGCCATTCTCTTCGGACTTCTGCTCGGAAGCACGGGTTTGCGTGAATTCGATCTTCGCCCGCTCGTCCTGCGCCCGCTCCAGGAACGCCAGCAGTTCCGTGCTGGCCTCGTCCTTGTCGCCTCTCAGCAGCGCTCGCGACCGTTGCAGGGAAACGATCATCTGGTCGATCCAGCGAACGACCGCATCGCCGTTGGTCATCAGGATGTCGCGGTGCATCGTCGGGCTGCCGAGCGCCAGCCGCGTCGTGTCCTTGAAGCCGGACGCCGCCAGCGATTTCATGTCCCGCCAGCTCGCGTCGGCGGCGACCGAATCGACCAGCGTGGCGGCCATCAGGAAGGGGAGGTGGCTGATGCCGGCCACGTAGCTGTCGTGTTCCACCGGATCCACGAAGAACGCCTCGGCCTTGGTCGCGGCGATGATGCCCAACACATTCTTGATCGACGCGTCCGAAGCGGTCACCGAGGGGCAGACCACCCAGGTCGCTCCGTTGAAAAGATCAGGATCGGCCGCTTCCAGGCTCTCGGCCTTGCCCGCCATCGGGTGTCCGCCGATGAAATTGACGTGGCCCGGCAACTTTTTGGCCCATTCGAGCACGTCCGTCTTGGTCGAGCCGGTGTCGGTGACGATCGCGCCCTGCTTCAGCTTGTCGCCAATGTTCTCGAACACCTCGCGCATCGACCCGACCGGGGTGGCAACGATGACGATATCGGCCTTCTCGACCGCGTTGGTCAG
>JBGTNF010000026.1:0-8434 GCA_041743205.1 Thermomicrobiales bacterium
CTCGGACCGCTTGTCGGGCGGCAGCTCGAAATCGACCGCGTCATGCAGATCCTCTCGCGGCGAACCAAGAACAACCCGGCGTTGATCGGCGAACCCGGCGTGGGCAAGACCGCAATCGTCGAGGGCCTGGCCCAGCGCATCGTTTCTGGCGACGTGCCCGAGCAGTTGCAGAACAAGCGGCTCGTCGCACTCGATATCGGGGCGCTCGTGGCGGGAACCAAGTACCGCGGCGAGTTCGAGGAACGCCTCAAGAAGATCGTCAACGAAGTGAAAGAAACCAAGAGCATCCTTTTCATTGACGAGCTGCACACCCTCGTTGGAGCCGGAGCGGCGGAGGGAGCGGTCGATGCCGCCAACATCCTGAAGCCAGCCCTCTCCCGGGGCGAATTGCAAACGATCGGGGCCACGACGCTCGATGAGTACCGCAAGTACATCGAGCGTGACGCGGCGCTCGAACGGCGGTTCCAGCCGGTCCAGGTGGGAGAGCCGTCGATCGAGGAAACGATCAGCATCCTCGAAGGAGTGCGCCAACTGTACGAAGAGCACCACGGGCTCAAGATCAGCGACGAGGCGCTCAAGGCAGCCGCCAACCTGGCAGCACGCTACGTCACCGATCGGTTCATGCCGGACAAGGCAATCGACCTGATCGACGAAGCGTCCTCCCGCGTGCGGATGCAGCGATCCGCGGCGCCGCCGAGCCTGAAGGAAGCGATGGGCGGGTTGCAGTCCCTCCAACGCGAGCTCGAGTCCGCGGTCAATGGCCGCGACTTCGAGCTGGCTGCCGAGCTGCGGGACCGCGAGCGAAAGTTGCGCGACCGGATCGAAAACCAGGAACAGGACCTCAAGGATTCCCAGGCGACGGACGAAACCTACGTCACCGAGGAGGACATCGCCGAAGTCGTCTCGATGTGGACCGGGATCCCGCTGATCCGGATCGCCGGGGAGGAGAGCGAACGGCTTCTTCACATGGAAGACGCGCTGCACGAGCGGATCGTCGGCCAGGAAGAAGCGATCGCCACGGTCTCGAAGGCGGTTCGCCGGGCGCGGGCCGGGATCAAGGATCCGCGGCGGCCGATCGGATCGTTCATCTTCATGGGACCGACCGGCATCGGCAAGAGCCTGCTAGCCAAGGCACTGGCCGAGTTCATGTTCGGGTCGGAAGACCACCTGATCAAGATCGACATGTCGGAGTTCATGGAACGCCACGCCGTCGCGCGGCTCGTCGGGGCGCCTCCGGGCTACGTCGGGTACGAAGAGGGCGGACAACTGACCGAGGCCGTGCGGCGCAAGTCCTACTCGGTCATCCTCCTCGACGAGATCGAGAAGGCGCATCCGGAGGCGTTCAACATGCTCCTCCAGATCATGGAGGATGGCTCGCTGGCGGACGCCAAGGGCCGCAAGGTCGACTTCCGCAACACCATCATCATCATGACCTCGAACGTGGGCGCCGAAGAGATCAGCAAGAACATGACGATGGGCTTCGTCACCCAGGAAAACGAGGAGAAGACCAAGAGTCGTGAGTACAACGTGATGAAGGACAAGGTGATGTCGCGTCTGAAACAGACGTTCCGCCCCGAGTTCCTCAACCGTATCGACGCCACGATCGTCTTCCACTCGTTGACCCAGGAGCAGATCCGCCAGATCGTGGACCTTGAAATGGCGCGAGTCCGTGGCCAGCTGGCGGAACAGGACATCACGCTCGAGATCGACATCGCTGCCAAGGACCTGCTCGGTGATCGTGGGTACGATCACACCTACGGCGCCCGGCCGCTGCGCCGGATCATCCAGAACCTGATCGAGGATCCGCTGGCCGAGGGCTTGTTGACCGGGCGTTTCCTGCCGGGCCACACGGTTCGCGTGACGGTCGAAGACGACCTGTTGAAGCTCGAGGAAGTCCTCGAACTCGCGGCGGTCTGATTCCCAATCTGAATCACCGGGGCAACGGGGCGTGGGCGTGCAAGCGCCCACGCCCCCTTTTCGGCTGTCCGGCAGACGCGCGCAGGGTTTGGTCGGGCATCGTCTCGTAGGGGCGGACCTGATTCGACCGCGAAACGGAACCTGCAGACTCGGATCATGTCGAATCTGTGTCCGCCCGGATGGTGGTGAACGGCAAGTGACGGCTTTGCGTCATCCGGGCGGACACAGCATCGACAAGGTCCGCATGGCGAAGATTGGGTTTGCGGTCGATGCAGGTCCGCCCCTACGTTAGCCAGAAATGTGTGTCACGAAGTCATGATCGTGGCCGGGCCGAGAGGCATGCAGACCACGATTGGAGGATGAATCAATGGCGAAGGCGCGCACATCGTGGGTGTGCCAGCAATGCGGGGCCATCAGCCCGGCGTACCTCGGGAAATGCCCAGGCTGCGGAGAATGGCACTCGATGGTGGAAACCATCGAGGAACGATCCACACCGACCGCGCAACGGCAACGCTCCCGAACCAATTTGCAGCCACTTTCTTCAGTCACGTTCGATGGCGAGGAGCGGGTGCCGGTTCCGATCGGCGAACTGAACCGGGTGCTTGGCGGCGGCCTGGTCAAGGGGTCGCTGGTGCTCGTGGGCGGCGATCCTGGCATTGGCAAGTCGACGCTCATCCTGCAGGCCGCTGGCCTGCTTGGCGACGCTGAGCATCCAGTCGTCTACGTCTCGGCTGAAGAATCTGCGCAGCAGATCAAGCTGCGGTCGGACCGGCTGCACGTCCGGGCCGATCATATCCTGATCCTTTCCGAAACCAACCTGGACACCATCCTGGGGTCGATGGAGGGTATTTCGCCGTCGCTGGTGGTCATTGACTCGATTCAGACCGTGATGCTCGAAGACATCACCTCGGCGGCCGGCAGCGTCTCCCAGGTCCGGGAGTGCACCAGTCGGTTGATGCAGTGGGCGAAGCCGCGAAATATCCCCGTGTTCGTCATCGGCCACGTCACCAAGGAGGGCACGATCGCCGGGCCCAGGGTGCTCGAACACATGGTGGACGCCGTGCTCTATCTGGAGGGTGAGCGGTTCCACCAGTTCCGGATCCTGCGGGCGGTCAAGAACCGCTTCGGCTCCACCGACGAGGTCGGCGTCTTCGAGATGGCCGATGTCGGGCTGCGGGAAGTCCAGAATCCGTCGGAAGTCTTTCTCGAAGAGCGATCCGAGATCGCGCCGGGTTCGACCGTCGCCGTCACGATGGAGGGCACCCGGCCGATCCTCGTCGAGACCCAGGCCCTGGCGACGCCGACCGCATTTGGGCTGCCGCGGCGAAGCGCGAACGGGTTGGATACCAGCCGCCTGCAGCTGCTCGTCGCGGTATTGCAGAAGCGGGTTGGCCTGTCGCTTGGCGCCCAGGACGTCTACGCCAACGTCGTTGGCGGGTTGCGGGTGATGGAGCCGGCCGTCGATCTTGCGGTGGCGGTCGGCATCGCGTCGAGCCTGAAGGATCGCCCGGTCGATCGCAACGCGGTCGTCATCGGCGAGGTCGGGCTCTCCGGCGAACTGCGTTCCGTGAACCGGCTCGATCGCCGGATCAGCGAGGCTGCCCGCCTCGGTTTCACCCGGATGATCGTGCCGGAAGGCGCCCGCAAGTCGATTGGTGACGTGCCATCCGGGATCGAGATCGTGCGCTGCCGAACTGCCGCCGAGGCGATCGAGGCCGCGATCGGTTGACCTCTAATGGTCCTGAACCAGCTTGAGCAGTTCGTCGACCAGGTTGGACGCGGCGCCGGGACGGCTGGTGCCTCGGGCGGCAGTCGCCATCGTCTGCCATCGTGCCGGGTCATCAAGCAACGCGACGATGTCCTGGCGCATCCGGTCCGGCGTGGCGTCGGCCTGGTCGATGACGATCGCCGCGCCAACGTCGCCAAGGATGCGCGCGTTTTTGCGCTGTTCGTCGCCCCAGGTTCCCGGCAATGGCATCAAGATCGACGGGAGCCCGAGGTACCCGAGTTCGCTCACGGTGCCGGCGCCCGAGCGGGCGATCACCAGGTCGGCCATGGCGTAGACATCCGGCAATTCATCCCGGACGAATTCCACGACGTGATACCGGTCACCGAGCCGCGATGGCAGGTCCGCCTTTTTCCGGAGCAGGCGTTGGACATCCGGGTTCGCCGAGGCCGGACCCGCCTGGTGCACGATCTGGGCCCTTTCGAGGAGTTCTTTCAGGACCACTTCGATCCGTTCATTCAGGGGCGAGGCGCCTAAAGCCCCTCCCGTGATGTAGATCACCGGCAACCCTTCGGTGAAACGGGCCCAGGCTCGTCCTCGCGCGGCCGATCCGCCATCGAGCGATGCCCGCACCGGGTTGCCAGTGACTACCACATTGGCGTGCCGCTGACGGGCCTGGACTGCAGTTTCCTCGAAACCCACGGCGAAGGTCCTGGCGAAGCGCGAGGCGGTCTTGTTGGCGATCCCGATCTGCGCCGTTTGCTCGTGCGTCAGCACCGGCGCCCGGCGGTGGCCGACGAATACGGTGGGCACGCTGACCGCCCCGCCAGTACTGTAGATGACGTCGGGGCGAAACCGGCGCACCTGGCGCCATGCCTCCGCGATGCCGATCGGAAACCGAACGGCGTCCTTGACGGTTTCAAACGTGACATAGCGTCGCAGCTTGCCAGTTCGGATCGCCACGAATGGAACGCCGTTCGACGCCGCGACGCCACGCTCCACGCCCTTGTGACTGCCGATCCACAAGCACTCGAATGGTTGCTCTCGCGAACGAAGCTCTTCCAGCACTGCGGCGGCGGGCAGGACGTGGCCACCGGTGCCGCCCCCGGCGATGATGATGCGCAGCAATCGTGGGGGTGATGCAGCCAACGGATTCTCCTGAATGATTCGAGTGGACGAGTCATGACGGTGGATCACGGCGCCGGCGTTTAATGGGTCCAGACGTGTGCCGAAGTCATGACTGGCCCGGGTCGGGGAAGGCGTTGGGGCCGGCGGCCGCGAGTTGATGCTGGAAGCGAGTATAGTCGGGGTCGGGATGCGGGCGTGCTACCATCCCGAGGTAACGGAAAGACCGGTGATGAAAGCGACGCCTGCCTGACTTCCTCTGACCCAGAGTCCAATTCACCTGCGCGGCGCGTGCTTCATTGGAAGCAGGTGGCGGCCATCATGGCCTCGACCGTTTTCGCCGTGACGATCCTCGACCAGGTGACCAAAGCGCTGGTCGTTTCGTGGCTCGGCCCCGGTCAGGCAACCCAGCGCTGGGAATTGGCCGGTCCCTGGCTGGCCTTCGAGTACGTCGAAAACACCGGCGCGGCGTTTGGCATCCTGTCGGGGCGTGTCTGGCTCCTGTCCGTCCTCGCATTGGTGGTTGCGTTCGGCTTCCTGCTGGCATTCCTCAGGGATCTGCCGCACAGTGCGGAGCTGCGTCTGAGCATCGGGTTGGTTACCGGTGGCGGCATCGGGAACCTGCTGGATCGCCTGAGGTCGGGTTATGTTGTCGATTTCCTTGCCGTCGGAATCTGGCCCAGATTCAACGTGGCCGATTCGGCGATTACCATTGGCCTCATCCTCCTGGCGTTGACCGCCTTGCGCGAGGAAACACCACCGGAGACACCACCATGACCGAGTCACCATCGACCGTCGACACCACCCGGCCCGACCAGGACGATCGCGAGTTCGAACTGTTCGACCTTCATCCGGACCGGTCCCACCTCGGCATCCGCCTCGACCGGTACGTCGCCAGCGAGATGACCGACCTCAGCCGAACGTACCTGCAAACGCTGATCGACGATAGGCATGTGCTCGTGGATGGCCAGTCGCGCCGGGCGGCGTTCAAGATCACGCCCGGCCAGCACGTAACCGTGGCGATCCCGGAAACGACGGATGTCGAGATCGAGGCCCAGGACCTGCCGCTGGACATTCTTTACAACGATGATGACGTAGTGGTGATCGACAAGGCACCCGGGCTGGTCGTTCATCCGGCGCCAGGGCACCCGCGCGGTACCCTCGTCAACGCCCTGCTCTTCCATTTTCCCGAGATCTCGATCGCCGGGTCCACCCGGCCCGGCATCGTTCACCGGCTCGACAAGGACACGTCCGGGGTGATGATCGTCGCCAAAACCGATCGCGCCCAAACCAGCCTCGTCGAACAATGGCAGGGCCGTTCGGTCGCCAAGCGCTACACGGCGCTCGTGTCCGGGGTGATCGAGGAACAGGAAGCCACGATCGACGCGCCGATCGGGCGGGACCCGGCCAACCGGTTGCGGATGGCGCCGGTCCGATCCGGCAAGGACGCCATCAGTCACTTCACGGTGGCGCGACGGTTTGGGGATGCGACCCTGCTCGATGTCGGCATCGAAACGGGCCGCACGCATCAAATCCGGGTTCACCTGGCGATGATCGGCGCCCCGGTTCTGGGCGACCGGCTGTACTCAACGCCGAAATCCCGGGGCGTGTCCAACGAGCACGGAGTCGGGCGCCACTTTCTCCACGCCACCGCACTGACCGTCGATTTGCCCAACGGCAAGCGAACCACATTCGAGTCGCCGCTGGCCGCCGACCTCGTGGCGGTGCTGGAAGGTTTCGATCCAGCGGTGGAGGGCGCCTCCTGATGGGCCAGACTGGGTTGCCGGCGATGGAGGCGAGACGCTCGATCGAGCGGTGGTACACGGCCGGTTTGGAAGCAGTCGATCCGCGCGTCGCGGTGCAGCGAGCGATGTCCGTGGACGGCGGTTCGCTCTACTTCGACTCCTCCACGTACGGCCTTGGTCCGAAAGCACGGCTCACCGCCATCGCGTTCGGCAAGGCCGCCTCGGAAATGGCGACCGGGTTGACGGACACGGTGGGGGACCGGATTGCGACGGGGATCATCCTGACCAAGGATGGCCACGCCATCGATCCGCCGCCCGGTTGGGATGTGTTCGAAGCGTCGCACCCGGTTCCCGACGACCGCGGCGTGGTCGCGACCCGCGCCATCGTCGAGGCCCTCGGCGGCATGGGACCTGACGATCTCGCGGTCGTGCTGGTCTCGGGCGGCGGGTCGGCGCTGCTGGAGGCCCCGCGCGAACCGTTGACGCTCAGGGATATCCAGGAAACCACTCGACTCTTGCTCAACGCCGGCGCGCCGATCCAGCATCTCAACGCCGTCCGTAGCGAACTCAGCCAGGTCAAAGGCGGCGGATTGCGCCGCGGGATCGGCGACTCACGGTGCGTTTCGCTGATTCTCTCCGACGTGCTGGGCAACGATCCGTCAGTGATTGCATCTGGACCGACCATCGCCCGCCATCCCGACCCGGCGACAGCGCTCGATCTGTTGGAGGCGTACAACCTGATGGATCGCACGCCCCCTGCGGTCCTGGCGATGCTGCGTGGATCGACTGGACCAGAAGCGCCCTTCGACACCAGCCAGGACCGGTTCGTGATCGTCGGCGACAATGCGATCTTCCTCGATGCGATAGCCGAGGCGATCGGCCAGGACGGGATCACGTCCCGCGTCATCCTGCGTACGGCTGAGGGCGAAGCCCGCGACCTGGCGTTGGAGTTCATCGCACTGGCCGAAGCGCAGCCTGACAATAGCGGGGCGCTGATCGGCGGTGGCGAGGCCACTGTGACCGTTCGTGGAGTGGGCGTTGGCGGGCGAAACACGGAGTTCGCGCTGGCGGCGGCGATCGCGCTGGACGAACGCGATTTGGATTGGTCCATCGCCAGCCTGGCGTCCGATGGCCAGGATGGGACGATCGACGCCGCCGGCGCGATCGTGGATCGTCAGACGGTGTCGAGGGGGCGCGCCGTTGGGCTTGACGCTCGGCAGTTTCTCGACAATAACGACAGCGGCAAGTACTTTCGGCAGCTTGGCCTGCTCGTCACTCCGGGTCCAACCGGAACCAACGTCAACGATGTTTACATTGCGGTCAGGTCGGATGGTTCTTTGCCGCGTTGATCC
Organism: Thermomicrobiales bacterium; assembly: GCA_041743205.1. Lineage (GTDB taxonomy): Bacteria > Chloroflexota > Chloroflexia > Thermomicrobiales > UBA6265 > JACCYX01. Next base: position 7,866 of record JBGTNF010000026.1, read on the forward strand.
AACTGTCGGCCCAGGCGTCCGACGACATAGCCAAACACACTGTCGTCCGGCCTGGCTCGAACCAGAACAACCAAAGGATAAAAGCACCCGATGAACGGAGCCCAAGCGCTCGTCCGTGCCCTGCGCGACGTCGGCGTAGACCACATCTTCGGATTGCCCGGCGATACCGGCATGGCCCTCTACGACGCCCTGTATGACGAGCAGGCGATCACGCACATCATGACCCGGGACGAGCGCTCGGCGTCGTTCATGGCCGATGTATACGCGCGCGTCTCGCGCCGCGTCGGCGTCTGCGAGGGGCCGAGCGGGGGCGGAGCCACCTACATCGTGCCGGGCGTGGCCGAAGCCCAGGGTTCTGCCATTCCCGTGCTCTGCCTGACATCGGACACGCCAGTCGATGAGGAACACCGGGGAGTGCTCACGGAACTCGACCAGGTCGGCCTCTTCCGGCCGATCACGAAATGGTCGGAACGGGTCAACCGAGCGTCCGGCATGGAGGATGCGGTTCACCGGGCCGTGCGGCTGGCCACCGGCGACCGCCCCGGCGCCGTTCACCTCTCCCTGCCGTC
>JBGTNF010000027.1:0-6494 GCA_041743205.1 Thermomicrobiales bacterium
CAGCCCAGGTGCTCGACGCCTACGGCCGCGCCTCGGTCAGCGCCCGGGGCGCCCCCTGGCGCCAGCGGGCACGGTAGGCGCATGGCTGCCTGCCGGGGAACCGATGCCATACAATGCTCGGGCATGGGAACGAGGGGGGACGCGCACGTGCGGGGCGTCGTCGGCACGCCAATGCGCGAAGGGGAAACGCGGTGATTTCGGAGCGGATTGGCCAGTGGGTCCGTGGATACATGCTCCACGTCGGGCAATGGCTGGCCCGCACGGGCCTGACCGCGAATATGGCGACCCTGCTGGGGTTCCTGCTCAACGCCGGCGTGGCCGCCGTGATCGCTTCCGGTCACCCCCGGATCGGCGGGGCGCTGCTGCTGATCGCCAGCGCCTTCGACATGGTCGACGGAGCCATCGCCCGGGCGACAGGCTCCGTGTCCAAGTTCGGCGGCTTCTTCGATTCCACGCTCGACCGCTACTCGGAAATCGTCGTCTACCTTGGGCTGTTGATCTGGCTGAACCAGACGCGGGACGATCACCTCGGCGCGGTGCTGGTGCTGATCGCGGCCACCGGCGCGCTGATGATCAGCTACGCGCGGGCTCGCGCCGAAGCCATCGGCTACGGGGCCTCGGTCGGGCTGGTGGCGAGACCGGAGCGCGTCGTTTTGCTGGCGCTCTGCCTGATGCTCAACCAGCCCTTGTGGGCGCTCTGGATCCTGGCCGTGGCCACCCACCTCACGGCGGGCTGGCGCATCCTCCACGTCTGGCGCGTGACCCAGGCCGATGACGCGGCCCGGGCCGCGTCGCCGCCCACGAAAGACGCCGGATGACCCAGCCCCATTCCGATCCCCCGCGCAAGATCGTCGTCCCCGGGCGACCGGCCTCGGCCGCAAACGGTGAAAGTGACGACGAGTTCGAAGGCCTGGTCGCTCCCGCCGACCTCGGCTCGGCCTCGCGCTCGTGCCTGGCGATCATCATCATCCTGCTCGTGATCGCCCTGCTGCTCTGCGTCTTCCTCGTTGGCACGCTCGTGATGTAGACAATCCAGGGACATCGGTTGTTCATCAATTCGTAGGGGCGGACCTTCCTCGACTCGCGTACCGGATCTTGCTGACCCGAATCTTGTCGAGGATGTGTCCGCCCGGATGTGGGTGAAGGGCAGGTTTCGGGTTGCGGTCACCGGGCGGACATCTATGAGACGCGGTTTGCCAGCGCCCCCCCAACCCTCACCCTAAGCGCCACCGAAGCGCATCCGGCGTAGCCGGACTGGTATTGCGCGGAGACTCTGTACCGCCTTCGGCGGGGGGTCCCTCGCAAGCTCGGGATGACGGTTGGGGAGGTGTTGGCACCCCGTCACGATACGGTGGGCAGCTGCCCACGGTGACGGGTTCATGGAACAGGCATGCAGGAACCCGCCCGGTGCTAGACTGCGGCAACGAGCAACCGCCGCCATCCCGCCACAAGGAGCCCTGCCATGCCCGCATTGGAATCGGACCACATCGCCCGCGAATCGACGCTCTCGGTCGCGCTGGTGCAGATGAACTCGGACGACTCGGTCGATCGCAACCTCGCCGATGCCCTTGTCGCCATCGACCAGGCCGCCGCGGCTAGAGCGCGTTTGGTGGTGCTGCCCGAGGTCTGGACCTATCTCGGCCCCGACGACGGCATCCGCGACGCCGCGCAAACGATCCCCGGCCCACTCACCGAGCAGCTGGCCGACTGCGCCCGGCAGCACGGCATCTACCTCCACATCGGGAGCATCCACGAACGGGTCGAGGGCGAGCCCCGACTTTACAACACATCGGTCGTCTACGATCCGCAAGGCCAGGAAATCGCCCGCTACCGGAAGATCCACCTCTTCGACGTCGATCTCGAAGGGGCCGGCGCCTACCGCGAATCGGAGACGATCGCACCCGGCGAGGAGATCGTGACGTTCGATCTCGACGGGATCACCGTGGGCCTGGCGATCTGCTACGACCTGCGCTTCCCGGAAATCTTCCGGATCCTGGCCCTGCGCGGGGCCGAGGTCATCGTCCTGCCCGCCGCCTTCACCCTGGCCACCGGCAAGGATCACTGGGAACCGCTGCTGCGGGCCCGGGCGATCGAGAACTCGTTGTACATGGTTGCACCCGGCCAGGTTGGCCAGCACCCGCCCGGGCTCTGGTGCTACGGCCGGTCGATGGTGGTCGACCCGTGGGGCCTGGTCACCGCCCAGGCGACCGACCAGCCGACCGTGCTTACCTCGCAGCTCGATCTCGATCGGGTGCGGCAGGTGCGGCGCCAGGTGCCGTCGCTGAGCAACCGCTTGCCCGACCGCTACGCTTGGCCAGAGGTCGCCGTGCCCGCCGGCCGTGAGTGAGGGAAGGGGATCGACCGAAATGGGTAGTCGTGCCGACGTGCCAGGCCGGCAAACGTTGACGCCCGTTTCACACCATGCTAACGTTAGGCACGGTTCGGAGACGTCTGGATCGCACGCACACTGTTCCAACACCGAGTAGGGTAAAGGAGGTGATGCCCATGAGTAGTCTCACATCCGAGGGCATTGCGGTGGAGGTTGCGCGCTCGTAGCGCGGAACAACCGTAATGTCCAGGACAGGAAGGCCGACCCATCAGGGTCGGTCTTTTTGCGTTCCCGCCCCATGTACCATTCGCTCATGACCACGAACCCAGGGAGGCGTCAGCTTTTCCCGAAGGCTCTTTAGCGTCGCTGCGGCGAGAGATTCTCGACAGGCTCGAAATGACGTGCGTGGGTTCACCGGCGACCGCATATGAAGGAACGACGCCTGATGATCTCCGAGACGATCCCGCCGCTCAAGCTCGGCCTGTTCGACATCATGCAGATCGATCCCCTGCTGGGGCAGGACGTGCCGACGATGCTGGCGGGCCGGCTCGACGATCTCGCCCATGCCGATGCGTTGGGTTTCCAAATTGCCTTCGGAGCGGAACGGCACTTCATGCCCCAGTACGCCGCCGCCTCGGCCGCCGCCTGGCTGGGCGCGGCCAGCCAGCGCACGAGCCGGATGCGGTTGGGCGCGATGGCCTGGACGCTGCCGATCAAGGCCCCGGTCGAGCTGGCCGAACACATCGCCACCCTGGACGCGTTGACCAATGGCCGGCTCGAAGCGGGTTTTGGAACCGGCCACCGGGTGGAAGAACTGGCCGCCATCGGCGTCGACCCCGCCCGGCGCATCCCCATGTTCCAGGAACGGCTCGCCATCCTCAAGGCGCTCTGGTCGGGCGGCCAAGTCACGTTCGCGCGAGACGACATGCGGCTTCACGAGGTGCTCGTTTCGCCCCAACCGGTGCAGGAGCCGCACCCGCCCCTGTGGTATGCCGGAACCGAGCCGGTTGCCGCCCGGTGGATGGCGGCGAACGGCCTCGGGCTCGCCATTGGTTTCAAGCCCACGGACCAGCTCGTGCCCGCGGTGACGGCCTTCACGGAGGGTCAGGCGGCGCGGTCGGCCGAATTGCGTGACGCCGACCCGATCCGGCCATCAGGGTCGATCGCCCTAATGCGGTCAGTGATCGTCGGCGATAGCGACGAGCGGGTGCGCGAAGAGGTCATCGACGACCTGCTGCGTCTGGATGAGTTCATTAAAGGGGATCAAGCCGAAGGGAGCCGCGCCGACCGGCGAGGCTCCGCCGGGGCGCAGTTCGATGAGATGCTGGCGGCGGAGGTCATGATTGCCGGGGGCGCCGACACGGTTGCAGCGCGCATTGCCTCGTGCCGCGAGCAGTTGGGGATCGATCTTTTCCTGGCCAACGTCTACGCCATGGGCGCCGGCCCGGAGCGAGTGCGGGCCACGCTCGACGCGTTGGCCGGACCGGTCCGGGAACAGTTGACCGCCGCCGGGGCCGTCTTAAGGTGACATAAGGCAGTATCGCTTTGGATGCGCTTTCCCATTCGTAGGGCTGCCGAGCTTGTCTCGGCCCGTGGCTGGCGAAACCCATCGACCTTCCTGCCGATCGGTGTCGAGGTGCGGCCAAATACGTTTCGGACATGGTAAAAGAGGCCATGTCCTGTGGGGCCGAACTGGCGGAGACAAGTTCCGCAACCCTACGAAAAGTGGGTGTCATACCGACTCCGGGTGAACACTGATGAATTCGACTCGGCGTTCATGTCGCTGCGGCGAGAGATTCCTCGACTCCGCTGCGCTCCGCTCGGAATGACGTACCTGGCGGAACCCCCACGGTTCATCCGGATTCCGTATCAACCGACACGACAACCGCTCCAAACGCCGAAACCCCCGGTCGTCAGTCGACGACCGGGGGTTTCGGGTGATGCGAGGGAGACGGCGTCAGGCGTTCTCGGCTTCGCCTTCGCTGTCGGATTCGCCCTCGGCGGCGTCACCGTCGGCGGCGGCTTCGTCGCCTTCACCTTCGGTTTCTTCGTCTTCGACCGCTTCCGGCTCTTCCTCGACCGCTTCCGGCACCAGTGACGCGATCAGTTCTTCGCCGTCCGTGATCAGGGTCACGTCCGCCGGCAACGTCACGTCGCTGACGTGGATCGTATCGCCAACCGACACGAGGTGGGAAATGTCCACGTCGATCTGCTGCGGGAGGTTATCCGGTAGCGCCTCGACCTCGACCTCAGTCAGCACGTTCTGCAAGACGCCGGTGTGTTCGCCCGCATGTTGCAGCACGATCGGCACGAACTGGCGCAGCACCACGCGCATGTTCGGCGCGAAGAAATCGACGTGCAGCGGCGCCCGCGTGACCGGATCGATCTGCACCTCTCGAATGAGCACCGGCTGCTTGCCGCCATCCCATTCGAGCGACACGATGGTCGAGTGACCGTTGCGGCTAAAGAATCGCTCGAATTCGCGGCGATTTACGGACACCGAAACGGTTTGGCTGACGACCGGTCCGTAGACAACCCCGGGAACGAGACCTTCGCGACGCAGTCGCTTGACCTTTTTCCCGTGGATTTCCCGCGGTTCGGCCCTCAGAATCAACCTGTCTGTCATGACGAGGCAACTCCTACTTCCTGGCGCCGAAGTCGGCGCCGTCCTGTGATTCGCGGGACCGTTTTGGGCACGCCACAACCACCACGCCGATTTGGCGCGCAAGCGGGCAGTCTACCACCTCATGGGACTTCGGGTGTACGCCCGATGTTCCCGGACCCTGCCGCATCGCTGCGGCGAGAGATTTCTCGACTACGCTCGAAAAGACGTAGCTTGTTGCGCGCCTCAGGGCTTCATCAGCGGAATCCGGGGCCGGTAGCGGGAGATCAGGTCCCGGTTGTGCTCGTCGCCGCCCGGCACGTTCTGGCTAACGAAGGCGGGAATTTCCTGGCCGCGTTCCGCCAGTAGTTCGGCCACGGCGACGAAAAGCATGTTCAGCAGCACCGAGCCAAGAATGGTCGAGGCGGCGCCCACCGTGATCCCCGTTGCGCCGATCGGCTGCACGGCGTCGCCTTTTGGCACGTGCGTGTCGAGCACGAGATCGACCTCATCGGCCAGTCGCAACCCCGCCGCGTGCCGGCTCGGGGCATCGGCGTAGGCTGCAGCTGACGTCACGGCGATCGTGGTCGCCCCCAGCGCTTTCGCGTGCTGGGCGATCTCGATTGGCACGGGGTTGACGCCGGAGGTGCTGATCACGATCACCACCTCGCCCGGCCGGATATCGTGGGAGGCGATGACCGAGGCGGCGTACCCCTCCAACCGCTCGACGACCGTTGCTCGCGCTGTCCCGAAGATCGTCAGGTTGACATCGAGCAGGGCATTGACCGACGCCAGCCCGCCGGCGCGATGGAACACTTCCTGGGCCAGTAGGGTCGAGTGCCCGCTGCCGAAGACGTGGACGATGCCGCCGCCCGCAATCGAGTCCGCGATCAGGCTGGCGGCGGTCCCGATGCGCACGGATTCGCCGCGCTCCAGCTCGCGGATGAGCGTGACAATCGTGTCGACGTAGTGGGTTGCGGCCGTTTCCATGGACAAGTCATGCCTTTACGTTGTGCTTCGTGTAAATGGCGTGGACGAAGCGCGTGGTGATCGCCATCGGGTTCGTGATCGCCGCGCCGACGATCACGAACGACGCCCCGAGGCCGAACGCCCACGCCGCCTGCTCCGGCGTCCAGTACCGGCCCGCGGCGTAGACCGGGACCGGCGAATCCCGCACCAGCCGCGCCAGCAACTCGAAATCCGGCTCTTCCGGAACCGGACCGCCGGTATGGCCGCTGAGGGTCGTGCCCACGGCGTCGATGTCGGCGGCGAAGGCGTGGGCCAAATCGTCGATCCCGGCCAGGTCGCCCAGCGCGACGGCGCCGGCCTGGTGGATCGCGGCGACGATATCGGCCAACGACTCGTCATTCGGGCGGCGGCGAGCCGTTGCGTCCATTGCCACGATCGTCGCCCCGGCGTCGAGGAGTTTCCGGGCGCTGTCGACCGTCGGCGTGATCGTCACCTGGCGATTGGGCGATACGAGCCGGTGGGTGGCGATCACCGGCAGCGTGGTGATGCCGAGCGTCGCGGCCACCTCGGCCGGGCCGTCGACGCGTACCCCGC
>JBGTNF010000028.1:0-12761 GCA_041743205.1 Thermomicrobiales bacterium
CTTCGGCGCGCGCCGCGATGAAGAAGGCCGGGGCGGCGGACAGCGGTTCGACAATCAGCGCGGCCCGCGCCGCGACCGCCCGTAAGCTCCTTCGACGGATGGCAACTTTGGACATGATTCGTAGGGGCGGACCAGAATCGACCGACGTTGACTCCTACGCATCCGGATCTTGTCGATTCGTGTGTCCGCCCGGATCCCGCCAGACCAGTTGCGTCCGCAGATGCAAGTGGGCAGGTTGTCGGCGAATAGGGGCCGAGACAAGCTCGGCAGCCCTACGAAAGCCAACGATTTGAAAGGCGTGACGCACACGCTTCTGGGAGCGGCGGTGGCATTGCCCATCGCCGTTTCCCGTGACCCGGCGGTCGCCGCCGGTTGTCTCTGGCTCGGCATGGTCGGCGGCGGACTGCCCGACTGGCTCGACCTCCGCAGCGACTTCCGGACCCAACTCAGGCTCAAGCATCGCGGAACATCCCACAGCCTCGTCGTGCTGGCGGGATGTTCTGCGATGCTGTACCTGGCGCTCGTCACCCTGCGGCGCGGAGATGTCGCGATCGGCGACTGGGCCTTCTCGCCAACCGACGCGGCGATCGTCGCGTTGACCGCCTCCCTGGCAGCGGGCGTCGCCTCGCACCTCGCCTCGGATGCCTGCACCTACGGCGGCATCCGCCCGTTCCTGCCGTTCTCGAAGCGCATGGTCTGGCTGCTGCCCCGGTTCCTGCGCAGTCGCTACGATGGCTATCTGGATATCCTGTTTCGCCTGCTGGCGATCACCGCGCTGGCGTTTGGGGCCGTGTTTGCGGCTGGCCGGTGGATCGTCGTCTGACCATCGAGGCACTCCATTTCGCGGCCACGAGGACGATCACCAGCCCAATGATGGCGCCGCCAACGGTGTCCGTGAACCAGTGGGCGCCGTGCCAGATGCGGGCGAAGCTGGTCGTCGCGGTTCCGAGCACCCACAGTGCCGCCATCCCCATTCGTATCGTAGGGCGATCGGTACGAATGAAAATGAGGAAGGCGACTGTGCCCATCAGGAGCGAGGCCGTGGTTGCGTGGCCGCTGGGAAATCCCGTGCTCTCGAACACGCGCGCCTGATCGACCTGGTCGATCGTGGGTCGTGGGCTGTCGAAGATGCCCTTCAGCAACGTTGCCGAAAGCCGAAGAATCGCGGCAATGCCAAGGAACCAGGCGTCCAGCGCGCTCCGGAGCAGGATCGACGCAACGAGGCTGATCGCCAGGAATGTGAGGGCGATGGTGGTCTCGCCGAGGTAGTCGCCGAGCCAGCCCAGGAATTGTGCGAACGACCCATCGAACGCCTGTATGCGGTGGGATACGGAGACGTCGAGGGCCAAGGTGTTGGGACCCGCCGTCAGCAGCGCGAGGACGAGAAACGCGGACCCGAGCAGGCCGACCGACCAACAGGGGACGGTGAGCGTCGAGCGCAGCAAAGGGGTGGCGTTATCCAATCGAGGCGTCGAACCGCTAATTGTCTCGGCGCGCATGATGTTCTGTAATGGCTCCCTCGGCGTCGACCGTGAGCGCCATCGTGGCCATGCCCACGAACAACCCGTGGTCGACCACGCCGGTGATCGCCTTGAGCGCCAGAGCCAGTTCGCGTGGACTCCCTATGCCCTGCGGGGCGCAGTCGAGGATGTAGTGGCCGCCGTCGGTCACGAACGGCAATTCATCGCCGGTGAGGCGCAACGTCGACTCGAGGCCGAGGGCGTCGACCGCCCGCTGCGTATGACTGTGGCCGAACGGAACGACCTCAACCGGCAATGGCAGCCGCATACCGAGTTGGTCGACCAGCTTTTCCGCCGAGGCGATAACGACGAAGCCTTCGGCCTGTTCGGCGACGAGCTTCTCGTAGAGAAGCGCCCCGCCTCGCCCCTTCACGAGGTTGAGGTCCGGGTCGATTTCGTCGGCGCCGTCGATACAGAGATTGAGCCCCTGGACATCATTGAGGTCCAGAAGCGGGATGGAATGTTTTCTCGCCAATGCCTTGGTGTGTTCCGATGTCGCGACGCCCGAGAACTCTAGGCCTTCCCTTACGCGTTTCCCCAACCATGGAATCATTGCGTCTACCGTCGAGCCGGTGCCCAAGCCAACGACGAACCCGACCTCAACCATTTGCACGGCGCGCTTGCCAATGCGGCGCAGGCGTTCAGCGTCATCCATTCGCAGACGGTCCGGTCAGTTTGGCGGCCGCGGCCTCGTCGACAATCCAGGTCAAGGCGCCGTTGGCCAGGCGGACCACCTGAGCCGGGGTGGCGTCGATGTCGATTGGGCCTTCCAGCACCGTTGCCAGCATGTCGGCCTTGCCGGCCCCGCCAACGAGGAAGGCGACCTTCAACGCCGCGTTGATCAATGGCGGCGTGAAGGTCAGGCGGGTGGCGTCCAGCTTCTCCACCTCATGGCTGACTACCAGCTTCGTCTTCTCGTGGACGGCGGCGGTTCCGGGAAAGAGCGAGGCGGTGTGGCCGTCGTCGCCCATGCCCAACAGCACGAGATCGAAAACCGGTACATCGGCGTCGGGTTGAAGGCCGCGCAACGTCCCTTCCAGCGCCGCGGCCGAATTCTCGGCCGAAACCCCTTCGGTGGCGAAGGGATGGATGTGCCCGGTGTCGATCGGCGCCGCGTTGAGGTAGCTGCGCACGGCTTCGCCGGCGTTGCTCCCCGGATCGGCCAACGGAACCCACCGCTCATCGCCCCAGAAAATGTCCAGGTTGCCCCACGGGATTCGACCGAGCAGCGGATCGACCGCCAGCAGTTCCCCCATCTTCTTCGGGGTCGAGCCGCCGGAGAGGGCGATCAGCGCCCTGTTGCCAGCCGCCATCGCCTCCTCAGCGCTGGTCAGCAGGAGGTCGGCCGCCAGGTTGGCAAGAGCGTCGCCATCGGCAACCACCACCACGCGGCCTCGTTCGCCGTAATCCAGGGTGCGTACGTCATGCGTCATCTGGGGTGTCTCTCCCGGTCATCCGAGCGAATCCACACTCGCCTACGGCAGGAGCCGCGTGGCGAACGTGATCGCTTCCTCGAAGATTCGGTCGCGGCCGAATCGCTGCAGCTCTTCGCCGAGCATGTTCTCATTGGTTGGGCGCTTCGCATAGACCATCCTGCTCACCAGGGGCACGGTTTCGGTCTGGCTGCTGGTCACCAGGTCGTCGGCGTCGGTGCGCTCGACCCGGAAGGCGCCGACGTGACCGCCGCCGGAGGTGATCTCGACGTGGCGGAGCGAGAACCGGGCGTGCGGACTCTTGTCCGGCAGCAGCCGGAGCGTGATTTCACGGCCCCGGCCGTTGGCCGATGCCCTCAACGGGGCCGACCAGCCGCCCGCCCGCCGTTTTTCGAGCGGGTCCATGATTTCCCAGCCGAGCCGGCTCGCAAGCCAGCCGACCGTAAGCAGCGCCGAGGCCAGCCCGGACGAGCCATCTTCCCGCACGTCGGCATAGGAAATGGTGACGTCCTCGACGGTCGAAAGGCAGAGCTGGACATCGGGCGGGTCGAAGAACTGCGCAATCAGTTGTCGCCAGGGCGCCAGTCGCAACCAGGTGAAATCACCAATCAGCGGCGAGTTGGTGTCGTCGCTATCCAGCAATGCCCGCATCGCGGCGACGCCGGAGGTGTCGTTGCCGAGTTGGGCGGAGTCGACGATGACGCGGTCCACGATCTGCTGCAAGTCTTCGAAAAGCGGATTGTGGACGAAATCGTTGCCTGGCCACCACAGGAAATCCGGCAGCTCGGCGGCAAGCAGGGGCGAGACGAGGCTGGCGAGGTGGCCCATTTCCTCGATGCCCGCCGTGATCGTGATCGTTTCGAACCGGAGCGGAGCCGTTTCCGAGCCGTTGTGCTGCTCGATGAGTTGCAATTGCACATCGTACGGATGTTCGTCACTGGAACCGTTTCGAACCGGTGGGCGGGTGACGAGGATGATCGTGCGCGACGGCAGGAAGTCGTGGAGGCGGGAGACACTGGCGGTGATCAGGCCGGCGTCCCGTTCGTTGCGGGCGACGGCGAGCAGGTTGAGCGTGTTGGCCCGCATCAGGCCGCCGCCGCCGAAATGGGACTCGTCCACGCCGTCGGCGGCCGCTTGCCCACCGTGGGCCGGACCGCCGAGTTCGACCCAGAGCCGGTTGAGCTCGTCGTGGATCGCGCCGGTGTCCAGGATGTTGGTCTGGAACGATGTCGCCAGCACGGGCGTTTGTTCCGATCGGGAAACCACGGGTGCGTTCTCCTCGGCGCCCTAGGGGCGACGCCATTCCCGGCGGTCGCGGCGCATCATGGCGTCGGCCTTGCTCGGCCCCCAGCTTCCGGATTCGTACGGGTAGACCGGGGTCGGCAGGTTGTCCCAGCCGTCGAGGATCGGCTGCATCAGGGTCCAGGCAGTTTCGACCTCGTCCCGGCGGGCGAACAGGGTCGGGTCGCCGAGCATTGCGTCGAGCAGCAGCCGTTCGTAGGCGTCGGGTCCGGATTCGCCGAACGAGGCGCCGTAGAGGAAGTCCATCCGCACCGGCCGCAGTTGGGTGGTCGGTCCTGGCACTTTGGCCGCGAACTTGAGGGCGATGCCTTCGTCTGGCTGGATCCGCATCGTGATCACGTTCGGCGAAAGGTCGAGATCGCCGATCGACTGGAACATGAGGTGCGGCACCTGCTTGAACTCGATTGCGATTTCGGTGACGCGGCGCGGCAGCCGCTTGCCGGTGCGCAGGTAGAACGGGACGCCGGCCCAGCGCCAATTGTCAATGCCGAGTTCGACAGCCGCGTAGGTTTCGGTGCGGGATGCGGCGCGCACGCCCTTTTCGTCGCGGTAGGCGCCGACCGACCGGCCGCCGACGAACCCGGCCTCGTACTGGCCGCGCACCGTTTTCTGGTTGACCTCTTCGCCGGTCGGCGGCACCACGGCCCGCAGCACCTTGACCTTCTCGTCACGCAACGCGTTGCCGTTGAACAGCGCTGGCGGCTCCATCGCGATCACCGCGAGGAGTTGCAGGATGTGGCTCTGCATCATGTCGCGCAGCGCCCCGGAATCCTCGTAATAGGCGCCTCGCCCCTCGACGCCGAGCGCCTCGGCCACGGTGATCTGGACATGGTCGACGTACTGCCGGTTCCAGACTGGTTCGAAGAGCGTGTTCGCGAACCGGAAGGCGAGCACGTTCTGGACCGTTTCCTTGCCCAGGTAGTGATCGATCCGGTAGATCTGCCGTTCGGAGAAAACGGACCCGATCTGGGCGTTGAGTTCACGGGCGCTGTCGACATCGCGGCCGAACGGTTTCTCGACCACGATCCGGTTCCAGCTGTCGGGCCGGTTGTAGTAGATGTCCTGCCGCTTGCCGAGACCAGACTCGCCGAGGTGTTTGATGATCGGCGCGTAGAACGTTGGTGAGGTGGCGAGGTAGAAAAGCCGGTTGCCCTGGGCGCGGCGTTCCTCGTCGATCGCGTCCAGCCGTTGCTGGAGGTCGTTGTAGACCGTCTCGTTGTCGAAATCACCGCGGACGTAGTAGAGGCCCTGGGCGAAAAGGTTCCAGGATTCGTCGGTCACCGGTGAGCGCGCGCTCTTCTTGACCGCTTCGTGCATTTCGCTGCGGAACGTGTCGTCGTCCCAATCGCGATGCGAGACGCCGACGATCGAGAACCCTTCCGGCAGGGGATGGCCGACCGCCAAGTCGTACAGGGCCGGCATCAACTTGCGCGCGGTCAGGTCGCCGGTGACGCCGAAGATGACCATGACGCAGGGGGCGGGGATGCGTTCGAGGCGCAGGCCAGCCCGCAGCGGATTGGTGTTCTGTTGCGTCATCCTGTCCGTTAGGTCGAACTGGTGACCAACGTGGTCGACATCGGCAATCGGCGCCTGAGCATCGGTGGCAAAATCGTAGGTCAGGGCGTCGCCACTGACCGGATCGGAATCTGGCATGGATCGCCTCGTGGTGGAAGGCATGGTGGCGGAAAATCCTGGAGTTCGGGTACGAGCGGACACGACGGGCAGCGGTGGTTGCGCAACGCCACGTCAGCGCCTAACTGTACAGCCCAGCCGCCGGTTCTGTCGGAAGCGCCGGACGAGGGCATCGCTGTGTTTCGTGTCGCCGCCTCGTACTGGCCGGTCTCGTGCCGGCCACCGGGAACCAAAATCGTACTGGCGGGTCTTGGCCCGGCCACGGTGACCCATCGTGGTAGGGGCGGTACCTGCATCGACCGCGCACGGAATCCTCGCTGTCCGGTTCTTGTCGATGCTGTGTCGAACGGAGCCGCCCGGATGCAGGCGAAGGCACGCCCATGTCTGCCCGGATGTTGGTGAAGGTTGGAACCGCGACAGCCAGCATCCGGGCGGACACAGATTCGACAATCATGTGGTTTGCCAGATTCGATTCGCGAGTCGAATCTGGTCCGCCCCTACGACGATCTGCTATGGGCTCACCGATTTGTGCCGGCCAGAACCGTCGTTACTTCGCCTCCAGCCCCATCCAGTCGGTGTGGAACGTGCCTTCCTTGTCGCGCCGTTGGTAGGTGTGGGCTCCGAAGTAATCTCGCAGGCCCTGGATGAAGTCGGCCGGCAGCACCGCCGACCGGTACGCGTCGACGTAATTCAGCGCCGCGCTCATAGCGGAAACGGGAATGCCGAAGTCGAGCGCAGTGTGGATCGCCGATCGCACGTGCGGCATCGAGGCGTTGATCTCGGCCGTGAAGAATGGGTCGAACATCAAATTCGCCAGCTCCGGATCGCGGTTGTAGGCATCCATGATCGGGGCCAGCAACCGGGCTCGGATAATGCAACCGGCGGTCCAGATCCGCGCTACCTCGCCGAAGTTGAGGTTCCAGTCGTACGTGTCGGAAGCCACCTTGAGCAGCGCCATGCCCTGCGCGTACGACGAGATCTTGGAGAAGTAGAGGGCGTCTTCCAGCGCGTCGATCGTCGCCTCGCGGTCGGGCGTCGCCGGCAAGGGCTGCCCATCCGAGCCAGGTCCGGTCAGGATCGTGCTGGCGTACTCGCGCTGCGGCTTGAACGACGAGATGGCGCGAGCGATCACGGCGGCGTCGATCACCGGGATCGGCGTCCCCAGCTCGTAGGAGTTGATGCTGGTCCAACGGCCCGTGCCCTTTTGTTCCGCCTTGTCGAGGATCACATCGACGAGGGGCTTACCGGTGTCCGGATCGATGTGACGGGCGACCTTGGCGCTGATCTCGATCAGGAACGATTCGAGCTTGCCGGTGTTCCAGCGGGCGAACACGTCGCCAATCTCCGGCATCGTCATCCCCAGCGCCTGGCGCATGATGTGGGTGACCTCGGCGATCAGTTGCATATCGCCGTACTCGATGCCGTTGTGCACCATCTTGACGTAATGGCCAGCGCCGCCCGGCCCAATGTGGGTGACGCAGGCGCCGTAAGGCGACTTGGCGGAGATCGCTTCGAGCATCGGCCGCAACGCCTCCCAGGCCTGCGCCGATCCGCCCGGCATCATGGACGGTCCCCAGAGCGCTCCTTCCTCTCCGCCGGAAACGCCCATGCCCACGAACTCGAAGCCCTGGTCCGCGACCTCCTTCGAGCGGCGCTCGGTGTCGACGAAGAGCGAGTTGCCGCCGTCGATCAGGATGTCGCCTTCTTCGAGGAAGGGGGCCAGCTCGTTGATGACGAGGTCGACCGGCGCGCCGGCCTTGACCATGAGCAGGATCCGCCGCGGCCGCTCCAGCGAGGCGACGAATTCCTCCAGCGTGAACGTGCCCAGCACGTCCTTGTCCTTGCCCCGCGTGGCAAGGAACTCCTCGGTTCGCGCCGCCGTGCGGTTGTAGACCGCCGGGGCGAAACCGTTGCGCTCGATGTTGAGCGCGAGGTTCTCGCCCATCACCGCGAGCCCGATGACGCCAACGTGCCGCTTGCCGATTGTCGATTCCGCCATTCCGTTGTGCTCCGCTTTCAAAGAGGCAGGCCATTCGCTGCCTAGCCACACGACACTGTCATTCCGAGCTTGCGAGGAATCGGCCCCGCTGGATACTGCGCGAAGCGCATCCGGCGAAGCCGGACTGGTGTAGCTGACGAGCGACGACTTCACCCGATATCGTTACCCTGGGGAGTCTGACTACGCTGATCTGTCCTCGCGCAGCACGGGCGGAGCAAGCTCCGCAACCCTACGCACAAGTCAGGGAGACTTCGTCCAATGCGGACCCCATCGTCTGCCTGGAGCGGGAGGCCACACGGGGCCTCCCCTACGAGAACATTGGGTGCTTTCAGTTGTCCCCGGCGACTTGCGCCAGTTGCGAACGCTTGGCCTCGACCCCGGACAGCAGGTCGTCGTAGGACTTCATGAAGGCGTCGATGCCGTCGGCTTCCAGCATCGTCGTGATTTCTTCGAGCGACACACCGGTGGTTTCCAGACCCTGGGCCACATCGTGTGCGCCGGAGTAGTCGGCGTCGACCGTGCGGGCCACGGTCCCGTGATCGAGGAACGCCTCGATCGTGGCGACCGGCATCGTGTTCACCGTGTCCGGCCCGATCAGCTGCTCCACGTACAGCACGTCGCTGTAGGCCGGGTTCTTGGCCCCGGTGCTGGCCCAGAGCGGACGCTGGACCTTGGCGCCGGCGGCCGCCAGCGTGCGGAAGGTGTCGCGGCTGAACATCGTCTCGAACCGCTCGTAGGCCAGCTGCGCGTTGGCCACGGCGACCTTGCCCCGGAGCGCCAGCGCCTCATCGGTCCCTGCCGCGTCGAGCAACTTGTCGGCGGCAGTGTCGACCCGGCTCACGAAGAACGAGGCGACCGAGGCGATTCGGTCGATCGGCAACCCGGCGTCGGCGCGGCGTTGGATCGCCGAGATGTAGGCCGTCGCCACCCGCTCGTAGTTGGCGAGGGAAAAGAGCAGCGTGACGTTGATGTTGAGGCCCTCGAAGAGCAGCTCCTCGATCGCCGGGGCGCCTTCGTCGGTGCCTGGCACCTTGACCATCAGGTTCGGGCGGTCGACCGCCGCCCACAGGATCCGGGCGTTGGCGAGCGTGCCTTCGGTGTCGCGGGCCAGGTTCGGCAGCACCTCGAGCGAAACGAAACCGTCCTCGCCCTGGGATTCATCATAGATCGGGCGGAAGAGGTCGCAGGCGTCCTGGATGTCCTTGACCGCCAGGGTCTGGAAGATGTCTTCGATTGCCAGGTCCTGGCCGAGGAGGCGGGTGATGTCCTCATCGTAGGCGTCGCCGCTGGCGATCGCCTTCTGAAAGATAGTCGGGTTCGAGGTGACGCCCCGGATCCCGAGCTCGATCCGTTCCTGGAGCAGGCCGGAGGTCAGCATCTCGCGGCTGATGTCGTCCTGCCAGACGCTCTGCCCTTCCGTGTGCAGGGACTTGATGGCATTGGTGCTCATGCAATTGGTCCTTTCGTTCGCCGGGATTTCGCTCGATCAGGAGTGGCCTTCGGTCGGGCCGGGCTGGGTGCCGGCCGCGTCCTGGCCCTGGTTGTATTCGGCGTCGAGCTCATCGGCCTCGTCGTTTCGCCCCAACAGGCGCAGGGCGACCGCGGCGACGTGCTCTTTCGTCATCCCGAAGTGCTTGAGCACTTCCTTGCCGGGTCCTGACGCGCCGTAAGTGTCGATACCCACGCTGGCGCCGTTCGAGCCGGTGTAGCGCGACCAGCCGAGTGTCGAGCCGGCCTCGATCGAAACGCGCGGCGTGCCGTCCGCCCCGAGAACCTCCGACTTCCAGGCGCCGCCTTGCGCTTCGAAGAGCTCCCAGCTCGGGATCGAGACGACCCGGGCCGATACGCCGGTTTCCTGGAGTTGACCCTGGGCCATGACCGCGAGTTCGACTTCGGAACCGGTCGCCATCAGGACCACGTCCGGGGCACCGTCGGAATCGGCGAGGATGTAGCCGCCCTTCGAGACGTCGCCGTTGGCGCCGCTGCGGTCGAGGATCGCCAGGTCCTGGCGGCTCAACACCAGCACCGCCGCCGTCTGACCGGTGATCGCGAGCTTCCAGGCTTTGGCTGTTTCATTGGCGTCGGCCGGGCGCAGCACGGTCAGGCCCGGAATCAGGCGGAGCGACATCACGTGTTCGACCGGTTCGTGGGTCGGGCCGTCCTCGCCGACGGCCACGCTGTCGTGAGTGAACACGAA
This sequence comes from Thermomicrobiales bacterium, assembly GCA_041743205.1. Taxonomy (GTDB): domain Bacteria; phylum Chloroflexota; class Chloroflexia; order Thermomicrobiales; family UBA6265; genus JACCYX01. The sequence goes on from JBGTNF010000028.1 coordinate 10,084, forward strand.
GATCGAGTGGAGGTGGCTGAGCGCCGCCAGGCGGACGGCAGGCCGCATGTAGTCCGAGAAGACGAGGAAGGTCGAGCCAAACGGCAGGATGCCGCCGTGGGCCGCGAGGCCATTGACGATGCTGCCCATCGCATGCTCGCGGATGCCGAAGTGAAGGTTCCGGCCGGAGTAGTTCCACTCGCCGCCGGAGAGGCCTTGCTCGCCCTCGGCCAGGGTAGCAGGGTTGCCGAAGTCGCCGCCGCCCTTGAGCACCGTGTTGGTCGACGGGTTGAGGTCCGCCGAACCGCCCATGAACGTCGGCAGATGCTTGTAGAAGGCGTTCATCACCTCGCCGGACGCCTTGCGCGTCGCGACCGGCTTGTCGCCCGCGGTCCAGGTCGGGATCCCCGCGTCCCAGCCAGCGGCCAGTTCGCCTGCCATGACTGATTCGAATTCTGCGGCTTCGGCCGGGTAGGCGGCCTTGTAGGCGTCGAACCGCACGCGCCACTGCGCCTGCGACTCGGCGCCGCGATCGAGCGCTTCGTGGAAGTGATGCGTCGCTTCCTCCGGGACGTAGAAGGCCGGTTCGACCGGCACGCCGAGATGTTCCTTGGTGGCCTTCACTTCATCCGCGCCGAGCGGGGAGCCGTGGACGCCGAAGGTGCCCGCCTTGTTCGGGGAGCCGTAGCCGATTGTGGTGCGAGCCGCGATCAGGGTCGGGCGCTCGGTTTCGGCGTGCGCCTCCGCCAGCGCCTGCCGCACCGCGTCCGTGTCCATCCCGTCGATCGAGACGACGTGCCAGCCGAGCGCTTCGAAGCGGGCCGGGACGTCCTCGCGGAACGAGACGTTGGCCGAGGCGGCCAGGGTGATGTGGTTCTGGTCGTAGAGGTAGGTCAGCTTGCCGAGCTTCAAGTTGGCGGCGATCGACGCCGCCTCGAAGGCCACGCCTTCCATGATGTCGCCGTCGGAAACGATCCCGTAGGTGTGGTGATCGACGATCTCGTGATCGGCCCGGTTGTACTTCGCCGCCAGGAATTGCTCGGCGATGGCGAGCCCAACGCCATTGGCGAAGCCCTGCCCCAGCGGTCCGGTCGTGAGTTCGACGCCGGCGGTGTGGCCACGCTCGGGATGTCCCGGCGTTTTCGAGCCAAGCTGGCGGAAGGCCCGAAGGTCGTCCACCGAGAGGTCGTAGCCGGTCAGGTGCAGGAGCGAATAGAGCAGCGCCGAGCCGTGCCCGGCGGAGAGCACGAAGCGGTCACGGTCCGGCCACTGCGGGTCGCGCGGATTGTGCTTCAGGAACTCCTGCCAGAGAACGTAGGCCATCGGCGCGGCGCCCATCGGCAAGCCGGGGTGTCCGGAGTTGGCGGCCTGGACGGCGTCGATCGAGAGCGTGCGGATCGCGTTGATCGCCTGGGTTTCGAGCGTGACGTGCTGCTCGGTGGCGTGGGCCACGTGGGTCCTCCTTGGTCAGTCGCGAGGGGCGCGCCGTTGCGCGGGCCGCCCTTACGAATGCGCGCTATGGATCGAATGTGAAGAAATTCGGCAGCCGTCGAACCTGAGAATCACGCCGCCGTTTGCATATATTCAGTATCCCATGTCGATTCAACCGTTTGGCGCGTCCAACGAGCCACGTTGTGGCGCCACCCGCATGGGGATCGATGAACGCCTGCCGTACGCCCTCGGGACGGCGACCGGCGCGGGGGCGGGCGCCCCGCGGCTGGTCAGCGTTTCGAATGCCTGGAAGACGATGCCGGCCGCCAACGGCAGCCAGAGTTCGCCGGCCCGGGTCAGCAACGTGGCCCCGATCGCGGCCGCCGGCGGCACGCCGAGCCGCTGCAGGGCCACTGCCATGCTGACCTCGACCACCCCGATGCCCTGGAACACCGGAGCCACCATCAGGAAGACCATGCCGACGACGTAGGCCATCAGCGGCACCTGGATGCCCGATTCATGGCCAACCGCACGCAGCGCGAAGGCGAGCATCAGCACGCCCGCCAGCTTGGTCGCCATCATGATCGCGAACGGACCGCTCAACGCCGGGATGGAGATATCGTGACACCGAATCTGGGCGAGGAACTTCAGGCCCTTGCGCGGCAACCGGGCCAGGAACCAGGTCGGCGGCTTGGCCGAGCGCAACGCCAGGCCGAGGATTGCGGCCGTTGCGGCCACGATCAGGATCAGGCCGCCCGTGCCGGCGATGAGCAGGGGAGACGGCTTCTGGACCAGCAGGACCGGCAGCAAGAGCATAAGGAAGGCGATGTTGCCGATCACGCTTTTGATCGAGACCGCGAGCAAGGCGTCGGCGGGGCGTACGCCCCGGTTCTTGAGGGCGTGGACGAAGACCAGGACCGAGGAGGGGCCGCCGACGGGTGTGACCGTGCCGACCACCACGCGCTGGAGGTGCACGCCAACGAGCGTATCGAGCCGGACCCGGTGGCCGAGCTTGCCGAGCAGCGACCGGTACGCCCAGGCCACCAGGCCGAGGATCACGAGTTCGAGGCCGATCAGGGCGAGGATCCATTCGAGCCGGGCGCCGGTGATGGTGTCCCGGATCCGGACCATTTCCGCTTTCTGGTTCAACCCGAAATAGACTGCGAGCCCGAGGATGAGGGCGAGCCACAGGTAGGGTCCGTATCGACGAAGCGGGGCGGCAAGGTGACGGGCAAGGACGCTAATGGGACATGCCATCCTTTCGGCCG
>JBGTNF010000029.1:0-19436 GCA_041743205.1 Thermomicrobiales bacterium
TCGCGGCGCGATAGTGGCGCCTCAGGCGCCGGCGGCGCGGAGGCGCGCCGGATGCCTGGCTCCGGGGTCAATGGCGCCGTCGGCCGCGACGATTGGCGGATGTTCTGGCGCAACTGGTCGATTTGCGCCGCCGTCCCATCCGCCGTGGGGCGCAACGTGGAAGCCCCGCCCTCACGAACCGTTCGCGATCGTCTCGCGTTCGGCGGACTGTCAACACGCGGACGATCATCGGTTGCGGCGCGTGGGTCGATGTCCCACTGATCGTCAGCCTCCGAATCGTCGACCGGGTTTGACGCGGAAGGCTCAGGCTCACGCGATGGACGAGGGGATCGGTTGTATCGATCGTGGGAGGACACGGCGGGTGTCTCCTGTCTTTTCGCCTGGCTGCAAACGGCAGCGTTCAAGTGGGTGGAGGATACCATAGCGGCCAGGCAGTTCCCGCGCGGGAACTGCCTGGCCGTTGGTCAACTTGCCGGTGTCGCCTCGACGGCGGGCGTTCCCGCAGTGGGGGCGGGACTGCCAATCGCCGCGCCAGCCGGGGTCGCCGCGGCTGGCGACCCTGGAGCCACTGGCTGGGGGCCAACGATCGGTTCGACCGGCGTTGGCGACGCCGGAATCGGGGTTGCCTGAATCGGTGTCGGCGCTCCGGCCGGCGGCGCGAAGGCGCCCGGTGTGACCGTCGGCGTGGTCTCGTATTCGGACGAAATGTCCGCCTGCTCGCGTTGCGCTTCGAGCCAGGTTTCGATCGCGTCGTCTGTCGCCAGCTGGTACTGTGCGTCGGTCAGCGGCCGCTCGGCCTGCTTCTCGTTCACTTTGACGATCTGCCAACCGAACCCGGTTTGCACCGGCTCGCTGATGGCCAACGGTTGCAGCGCAAACGCCGCGTCCGCCAGCGCGGGATCGACTTCGAGCCGGGTGAACCAGCCAAGTTCCCCGCCGGTGGCGGCGGTCGCGGTGTCGGTCGAGTTGGACCGTGCGAGGGCCCCGAATTCGGCTCCGCCCGTGGCCTGTTCGTAGAGCTGGTTTGCGAGATCTTCGGTCGAGACCAGAATGTGCTGGGCATTGAGCTGCTCGGCCGTTTGCGGAACCTGGTTCGTCAACTGGTACACGACTTGCTGGCGGACCATCTGCGGCCTGGCCCAGAGTCGAATGTAATCGCCCTCGGACATGTTGGCTTCCTCGAAGACGTTGTCCTGGAATATCTCGTACTCCGCTTCGGCCGCCCGTAGCGAATCGTCGAGGTTCGGCGTCGCATCCGCCGCTGGCGTCGGCGGGACATCGGTTACCGGGGTCGCCGCGGGCGTCCCCGAGCCGGTCACCGGCGTCGCCTGGGGAGCGCCCGCTCCGGGACTGGCCACCGGACTGGCGACCGGCGTGCCGAGGGCGATGGATTGTTCCGTAGCCAGCGCCTCGGCCGTCTCCGTGGCCGCCTGAGCCCGCTCCGGGATGAGGGTCGGCGATGGCTGGGGCGTCAGGAGTGGGGCATCCGGCGGCGAGAACTGATTCAGGGCATAGCGTGTCGCCTCTTCATCGCTCACCGCAACCCCAAGGGCTTCGGCGCCGTCGAGGTAGAGCTGGTCATCGACCATTTGCTGCACGGTGGGGGCACTGACGTCGGTGCTGCCCCAAACGTCATTTCGTTGGGCATCGAAGCTCGCGGCAAACTGCAGGAACTGCTGCTGCTGGTCGCCCTGGGTCTGGGTGGCGAACGATTCGTACTGGCGGGCCTGGTTGTAGAGCACGATGGACTGGTACTTCCAATAGTCCCGGCGCTTGATCTCGGTCCCGTTGACTTCGGCGATCACCGCGTTCGGCTTGACCACATATTCGTAGATGGTGCCGCCACCGAGGATGAGCACGATCAGGCCCACGAGCCCAATCATCGACAGCATGAACAGGCGCTGGTAGCGGGCTTCCTGGTCACGCCGGCTGCGGCGTTGGGCCTGCCCGACCGAGGAGGCGCTGCCCCGTCCGATCCGGTCCCTGATCGAACCGAAACGGTTCTGGTTAGGTTTCATGAAGGATGCCGACCTCGTTCCACATGGGCTTTATCCGAAGGCTCATCGTCACTCAGGGCCAGGACATTCTCCAGGCCGGCAACGAAAACGGCGCGCCGATCCAGGTTGCTGGAATGATGGCGCGCCGTACGGATGGATTCAGGATTGGCGCCCGCAGCGCCGGTCCCGATTGACGCTCTATCCGCGTTCGTTTGGTCCCGTGAACGGCAGCAGGGCCATGTAGCGGGCACGTTTGATAGCGACCGTTAACGATCGCTGGTGCTTGGCGCTGGTGCCCATCTTGCGGCGCGGCTCGATTTTGCCCCGCTCGCCGACGTGGCGCCGAAGCCGGGCCAGATCCTTGTAGTCGACGTGCTGGATGTTGTCGACGGCGAATGCCGAGACCTTGCGGCGGGGAGTGTAACGTCCGCCTCCGCCCCCTGGCCGACGGCCACCTGGACGACGGCCCCCTTCCTCGCCACCGGCAGCTCCGGGTCCGCCACCCGGGCCACCCGGGCCACGCTGGCCCTGTGGTCCGCCGAAGCGGGATCCGCCGCCGGGACGGCTGTCGCCGCCCTCCGGGCGCGGTCCGCGATTATCTCGATCCTGTGAATTGTCCGACATGGCTCATGATCTTTCTGTGTAGTGGGCGAAGTTGCTAGAACGGAACATCGTCGAAGTTGGATTCGCGGGACGATGAATTGTCGTCGTGCGAGGACTCCCGTCGGCCGCCGCCGGAGTTGCCCCCGCTGGAACCGCCACCGGAGTTCCCTCCACCTGAGCCCCCGCTCGAGTAGCCGCCGCCGCCGGAATCGCCCTGGCTGTCGGGGCGGTTGCCGACGAGTTGGAACTCGGTGGCGTTGACTTCGAGCGAGGCTCGCTTTTCGCCGTCGTTGCCGGTCCACTCGGAGAGCTCGATCCTGCCTTCGACATAGACCTGGCGACCCTTTGAAACGTATCCGCGTTGAACGAGGCCATCGATGGTTTCGGCGAGCCGACCCCAGGCGGTGACACGGAACCAGGTCGTCTTCTCCTGGTCCTGGCCGCCCGAATCGCGGAATTTCCGCGTCGAAGCCACTGAGAAGCGCACGTTCATCGCGCCGGATGGCGTGTACCGAGTTTCGGGATCGCCCCCGAGGTTACCGACGACGGTTGCCTTGGCAATGCTCATTCGGGTCTCCTATTTTTCTTCGTCGGTTGCGGTTGTCGCATCGTCCGACGGAGCGTCGACCGGGGCCACGACAGCAGCGCCGGTCGTGTCTTCGACCACGGCTGCGGTTTCATCACCGGTTGCGCCTTCAACCGGGGCGCCCGAACCCTGCGGCTCGGCAGTCACATCGGCGTTCTGGTCCGGGGCGCCGGTGACCGGCGTTTCGCCGCCGTTGCCGCCTTCGCTGCCCATCGTCATCGACTGGTCAGTGGTGACCACGGCGGTGTTGGACGTCGCGTCGGACGGGGCCGAGTCAATTGGCGTCGCGTCGGCTACGGGTGCATCGGCCACGGCGACCGGAGTCTCGGCTGCAACCGGGACTGGCGCAGGTCGCCGTTCGCCTTCCGGTCGTCGCTCGCCTTCCGGTCGCCGTTCACCCATCGGACGGCGTTCGCTCTCGGGCCGTCGCGGCCCGCGGGAACTGTCTCCCCGGCGTGGGCCGTCCCGCTCTTCTTCGCCTGGAGGCGGCTGGTTGCCTTCGTTCGGGGAGCCCCACTTGGGATCGTCGTGCACCACGAGGTAGCGCATGACTCGCGTGTCGAGCTTGAGCTCGCGCTCGATTTCCGTCATCCGGGACGGTTCCAGATCGAAATGCCAGATGACGTAGTACCCGTCGCGGTAGTCCGTGCCGTTGAAGCGGACGGTGTAGGCCAGTCGCCGCCGTCCCCAGGGCGAATCCGAAAGAGTTTCCTTGATCGATCCTGACACATCGGTGATGTACTTGGAAACGCGTTCATGGGCGCCGGTGAGGTCATCGTCGGCCAGTTCCGGCAGGAGGATGACCATCAATTCGTAAGCGCGCGGCTCGCGAGCGTAACTTGCCAAACGTAAACCCCTCTCTTCGGGTTTCCCCCCAGGTCGCGGGATCCTCAGTGGGACCGATCCGGCCGGGAGGAGAAAGGACGCGGACTTTCGCCCACGAACATTAAAACGAATACACCAAAGAAGCCCGACGGTTCGGGCCAACCGCAACTATACCATCCTGACGCCGGGTCAGGATGCGTCGCCGAGCGTGAGTCCCAGGATCGAGGCCAGGCTCCGGAGCGTGGCCTGCGCGCGCCGGATGTCATCTCCATCTGGCGCCTCAAGGATCGCTTCGGCGATCTTGCGGAGCGCCGAGATCGCCGCCGGCGTGTCCAGATCCTCGTTCATAGCGGCGATGAACCGGTCGCGCAGGGCGCGGACATCGAGCACATTGTCGATGCCGGAGGCCGGGAAGTCCGCTGCTTCGGCCAGCTGGGCGGCTACCCCGGCCCACTCGTTGAGGGCGTCGTCGTCATATGCCCAACGGGTTCGGTAGTGATTGGAATGGAGGTAGAGCCGGAATGCGTCGGAACTGGACGCCTTCAACACCTCGCTGGCAAGCACCAGGTTGCCCAGCGATTTGCTCATCTTCTCCCCCTGGTAGTCGACCATTGCCACGTGCATCCAGGTGCGGACGAAGGGCTCGACGCCCGTCGCGTGTTCGGACTGCGCGATTTCGCATTCGTGATGCGGAAAGACGAGGTCGTAGCCACCGCCGTGGATGTCGATCGTCGGACCCAGGTACTTCAGCGCCATCGCGCTGCACTCGATGTGCCAGCCGGGGCGGCCCGGACCCCAGGGCGAATCCCAGGTCGGCTCGCCGGGCGCCGCCGCCTGCCACATGATGAAGTCGATCGGGGCGCGTTTGTTGGGATCGTCCGGGAAGTTGCCGCGTTCGTTGGCGACCGGCAGCATCTCGTCCGGCGCCAGGCGGCTCAACTTGCCGAATCCGGGATCCTTCTCGACCGCGTAATAGACACTGCCGTTGGCGACGTAGGCGAGTCCCTGGTCGATCAACGTACCGATGATTTCCAGCATCTCCGGCACGTGCCGGGTGGCGGCGACGTAGTGGTCGGGATCGAGGGCGTTGAGGTCGGTCATGTCCTGCCGGTATTTAGCCGTTTCCTGGCGGGCCAGCTCGTCCCAGGCCAGGCCCCGCTCTTTGGACTTGCGCAGGATGTCGTCGTCGATATCGGTCACGTTCTGGACGTACGCGACCTGGTGGCCGAGGTGTCGCAGGAACCGGACCAGCACATCGTAGGTCAGGAACGTGAAGGCGTGACCGGCGTGCGTGGTGTCGTAGGGCGTGACGCCGCAGACGTAGATGCCGACGTGGCCGTTGACCGGCTCGAACGATTCGACCGTTTGGGTCAGCGTATTGAAAAGCCGCATGCTGGCTGTGCTCCACCTCTGGGCGTGTTCGTGGGATCCGGATGTTTCGAAGGCGGCTTTGGCGGCGCTCCATCCGCGGCGATTCGAGACGATTCGGCTCCGTACGATACCAAATGACCGTTGCTTCCCGAAGTATAGCGCAGCGGCGTTCCCGCCAGGCTCGCGAGGGTCGCTAGGCGTGCCCGAAATGAGCGGGCCAGGCGAGTCCGGTCGAGGCGTCATGCTATGATCCAGGCGAGTCCGGACCGACGGCGTGGGCATTGCCATCCGGGCGAAACAGATGAAAGTTGATCCACATGACGCGCTCCCTCGAACCTTGCAATCCCACGTTGCGGCAGTGGCTCGGCCGCTGGCTGCGACTGGTCGTCCTGGCGTCGATCCTGGGATTGCTCGTGCCTGCCCCGGCGTTGGCGCAGGACGAAGAAGGTACGCCGCCGCCGCTCGCTGGAGAAAGCGACACCGGCTTGCCGTGTTTCGACGGCCGCCTGCGGATTCGCGATCTCGAGAACGCCGACCCATCGATTCCGGACGGTTTGGCACGGGTCTACGAGATCGGCAAGGCGTGGGAACCGGACGCCGAATTGTTTTCGTTGCGATTGGGCTGTCCCCTTCTCGAGACGGGATATCAATGGGAAGGCATGTTCTTCTCACGAACCGCCCAGGCTTTCTTTTCGACCGATACCAACGAGATTCGGGCGACCGATGAGGATCCGGGAACGATTCCGATCCTCGGCACGAGTCCGGACACGCAGGTGCATTTCGTCTACCGGTCGCTGGTCCGAGCGGGTTTCGAGGAAGATGCGTTGCTGGGCGCCGGCGGCGGCGTCACGATCCGGCCCAGCACGGACGAGCAACCCTTTGGGCCGCCGGCCGCTCCCAAGGGCGACGTGTATTACCACGTGTCCATCCAGCAGCGCGGCGAAATCGTCGATGTCTGGGTGGCATCCCAGGACGGCACGATCTACCAGTATTACAGCGACTGAACCACTTGCCTTCGATCCAGGAGCTTGCCGTGCCTGCGTTGTCATCGGTCACCGACGTTGCCCAACACCTCGCCAGATTGCTGGCGAACCAGCCGTCGGCGCTTTTCTCGGATTTCGACGGCACCCTCAGTCCCGTGGCTCCCACGCCCGATTCGGCCGAGGCCGCGCCAGGCGTCCCGGAAACGCTCAAGGCCCTGGCCGCCCGGATTTCGCTGGTCGGCATCGTCACCGGCCGGGGCGTCGACGATGTCGTGAATCGCGTGGGCGTGCCGGACCTGCTCTACGTGGGCAATCACGGGCTCGAGTGGCTCGACAACGATGAGCATCACGTCCATCCCGCTGGACTCGAGGCCGAAGGCGGATTGCCCGAGGCGCTGCGCGAGATCGAGCACCGGCTCGAGGCGCACGTTCCGTTGGACGGCGTGATCTTCGAGAACAAGCGGTATTCCGGTTCGATCCATTACCGGTTGACCGTCGATCCCGGCAAGACCGGGGAAGCGCTCGCGCCGATTGCCCGGGAAATCGCGTCCGAGTACGGGTTCTGGATGTCGAGCGGCAAAATGGTCATGGAACTGCGCCCAGGCGCGGCGGTGAACAAGGGGTCCGCCGTGCAGCGGATCGTGACCGACCGGGCACTCCGGTCGGCGGTCTTCCTCGGTGACGACGTGACCGACGCCGACGCGTTCAAAGCGCTCCACCAGTTGCGCAAGGACGGTGGCTTCGACGCACGGAGCGTGGGGGTCCTTACCCTCGACACGGACCAGCGGGTCATCGACGCCAGTGACTTCCTGCTCGACGGCGTGGACGATGTCGTGTCCATGTTGCTCGAACTCGTCGATCTGCTGCCGGTGATCGACGGTTAGGAGGCGACTCACGTGAACCAATCCCGGCTTCTCATCGTCACGCTCGTCCTTGTGTTGAGTGGATTCTCTGGACTCCTGTCGGCATCTGCGCAACGGGAACCCCTCCCTCCCTGGCGAGAATCGGCGCCGTCGCCCCTCGCCATCGCCGACATTTCGGTGGGCGAGGTGCCCGTGACCGTTGAACTCGCCATTGTGCCGGAAGACCAGTCGCTGGGATTGGGGTACCGGAACGGGCTGGACAATGGCCAGGGCATGCTCTTCCTGTTCGAGGAGCCGGCTGAATTGAGCTTTTGGATGCGCGGGATGCGCTTCTGTCTCGACATCATCTGGATCGCCGGTGGCGAGATCGTGAACGCTTCGGAAAACGTTTGTCCCGATCCGCCGAACATCGAGGACGCCGAGCGGCCGTTGTATCGGTCAGGCGAACCAGTCACCCACGTGCTGGAAATGCCGGCGGGCTGGCTGGCGGGAAACGAGTTCGGTCCGGGAACGCCGGTCGAGTTGCCGGAGTCACTCCGCTAAAGCGGTTGGCGACTGACTTTCCGCCGACCTCAGCGCCTGTTCCAGACGGTCCTGCCGTACGGCGACGGTGACGTCGGCACGGGTGCGTTCGAGCACGGCCCGCAACTGATCGGTGGTGCGGCGCAACCCGCCCGTCACCGCGTCCGGGAAATCGACGGTCACGAGGATGTCGTACACGCCGTCCATTTGGCTCATCAACGCCAGCGCCCGGTCGATGTCGTTGCCGCGCAGGGCGTCGAGCGTGTCCCGTCGCAGTTCGCTGGCCGCTTCAGCCAGTCCGTTGAGCCAGGCGCCGTCCTCAACCTGCAATTCAGCGGGGCCGGGCAGGGGATCGCCCTGGAGCATCGCTCTCGTCAACGCCGCCTCCGCGTACTCCTTCATCGCGTCCTGCACGTAGCCGGCCCAGTAGACGGCAGGAAACGGGGCGGTTGCCTGGCGAATTCCGGCCAGCAATGCGCAAGCCTCGCCAAGGAGCGTTCCGGCCTGGTCGAACTCGGCGCGGTGCATGGCGCGGACCGCGTTGGCCGCGAGGCGGACGACCTGCCGGCCCTGGGTGACCGCCTGGTCGCGGGCTGCGCCGAGTGTCTCGAACCGTTCGATGATGCCGGTGGCTATGTGTTGCAGCGAAGGCGAAGTCGGCTGGGTCACCGGTTGCTCCTTGGGCGGGTTCGGCCATGGCATCGTGCGCAACGTCCCTTGCATCCCTAGAGTCCCTTTGACAGGCTCGCGGGCCGCCCACTATACTCCCCTTCGTCGTCGGAGGGCAGAAGTGGGCCTTGGCCGGCGGTGCAGCAGAAGAGGTTTCCCGGTGGGAAACCAGGCTGTGACCGGAAGTAGTAGGTTCGCACCGCAGCGAGACGCCGGCTGGTGCAAGGCGTCGTCATCGAACCGAACTCATCCGTGAGCCATGCCGGTGAAGTGGATGTAGCCGGGCACGGTCGCCCCCGATATCGGGCGCCGAGCGGATCGGATGAGATTCGCCGTACAGACGACAGCAATTGGGGCCGTAGCTCAGCTGGGAGAGCGCAACACTGGCAGTGTTGAGGTCAGGGGTTCGAGCCCCCTCGGCTCCACCCCACACATCGTCTGGCGGCGTAACCCGATCAAGCAGGGTGGCACCGCGGAAGCGTAACACTGGCAACGCCTTCGTCCCTGACCAGGGATGAAGGCGTTTTTGCGTTCGGTTTGTTCGCAACATCGTTCGCTACGCCGAAGTTGGCACTTCGACGGTTGAAGGTTTTCTCCGCCCGCATCGCCGCCCACTGACTTCTCGGCCACCATCGACAGGACCACAACATGACCGCCACCACTACTTCCGCGCCAAATGCACCCGCCTTCGAGGATGCCCATCGCTACGACCCGGCGGTGATCGAGCCGAAGTGGCGTGCGGCCTGGGAATCCGCAGCCATCTACAGGGTCGATGATGACGCGCCCGGCCCGAAGTGGTATTCGCTGACGATGTACCCGTACCCATCGGGCGTGCTGCACGTCGGCCACTGGTACGCCTTCGCCGTGCCGGATGTCTTCGCCCGCCTCCAGCGAATGCGCGGCTACAACGTGATGTTTCCGATGGGATTCGATGCGTTCGGCTTGCCGGCCGAGAACGCTGCAATCCGCAACAACATCCACCCTGCCACGTGGAACGTCGAGAACATCGCCGCCATGCGCCGCCAGTACGACCTGATGGGGGCGATGATCGACTGGTCGCGCGAGGTCAACACCAGCGATCCCTCGTATTACCAGTGGAACCAGTGGTTCTTCCTGCGAATGCTGGAGCGTGGTTTGGCCTACCGCGCCAATGGCGCCGTCTGGTGGTGCCCGAACGACCAGACCGTGCTCGCCAACGAGCAGGTGCTCGAAGGCAATGTCTGCGAGCGATGCGGCGCCGAGGTTTACAAGCGTGACCTGGAGCAGTGGTACTTCCGGATCACCGATTACGCCCAGGAATTGCTGGACGAACTGGACGCGCTCGACTGGCCCGAGCGCGTCAAGACCATGCAACGCAACTGGATTGGCCGGTCCGAAGGCGCCCGCCTCCAGTTTGCCCTGGAAACCGGCGATTCGCTGGAGGTGTTCACGACCCGGCCCGATACGGTGTTTGGCGCAACCTTCATGGTTATCGCGCCGGAACACCCGCTGGTCGATCGCCTGACCACCGACGAGCAGCGAAGCAGGGTCGAAACCTACGTCGCGCGGGCGCGGACCCAGTCCGACATCGAGCGCCAATCGACGGACGAAGCGAAGCCAAAAACCGGCGCGTTCACGGGCTCCTTCGCAATCAACCCGGTCAATGACGAGCGGATCCCGGTCTGGATCGCCGACTATGTGCTCATGACCTACGGCACCGGCGCGATCATGGCGGTGCCCGCGCATGATGAACGCGACTTCCAGTTCGCTCGTGCGTTCGACCTGCCGATCCGTGTCGTGATCCAGCCCGACGATGTCGACCCACTCTACCCGGCGACGATGGAGGAGTCGTACCACGGTCCCGGCCGGATGGTGAACTCCGGGCAGTTCAACGGCATTGCCGTTCCCGAAAGCATCCCCCAGGTTATCGCCTGGCTGGACGAGCAGGGACGGGGCAAGGCCGAGGTCATCTTCCGGCTCAGGGATTGGCTGATTTCCCGGCAGCGTTACTGGGGCACGCCGATCCCGGTCGTCTATTGCGACGCCTGCGGGATGGTCCCCGTGCCTGATTCGGACCTCCCGGTGGTGCTGCCGCTGGACGCCGAGTTCACCCCCACCGGACAAAGTCCGTTGGTGCATCACGCGGAGTTCCTGACCGCCACCTGTCCAACCTGCGGCGGCGCGGCGCGGCGCGAGACCGACACGATGGATACGTTCATGGACTCCTCGTGGTACTGGTTCCGGTACACCGATCCCCAAAACGACACGGCGCCATTCGATCCGGCGCGGGCGGCGATGTGGACGCCGGTCGATCTTTATTGCGGTGGCATCGAGCACGCCATCCTGCACCTGCTGTACGCCCGGTTCTTCACCAAGGTCATCCGCGATTTGGGGATGATCGACTTCGGCGAGCCGTTCACGCGGCTCCGTAACCAGGGCATCATCCTCGCCGCCGAAGGCACGAAGATGAGCAAGAGCCGGGGCACGCAGGTCGGGCCGGACGAGATCGTGGCCGAGCACGGGGCCGATGCGCTGCGACTCCACCTCATGTTCCTGGGGCCGTGGGAACAGGGCGGGCCGTGGAACGACCGTGGCATCACTGGCATGGAGCGCTTCATCCGCCGCGCCTTCCTCCTGGTTTCCGAATCGTCGACGCGGGAGTTGACCGGGTCGGCGGGGAACGACACGGAAGCTGCGCTGCGCGCGTCGATTCACCGCACGATCAAGCGCGTGACGAACGATCTCGAAGGGTTCCACTTCAACACGATGATCGCGGCCCTGATCGAGTTCACCAACGAGCTGATGAAGCTCAAGGACGAACCGGTCGCGAACACGCCGGTCTGGCGGGAAGCGATGGAGACGCTCACCCTCCTGATGGCGCCGTCGACGCCCTATGTCGCCGAGGAGATGTGGAGCCGCCTCGGCCACCCGTTCTCGGTTCATCTCCAGACGTGGCCCGTCTTCGACGAGGCGCTGGCGGTTGTCGCCACGGTCGAGGTGCCGGTCCAGGTGAACGGCAAGGTACGCGACAAGATCGTGGTTCCGACCGGCAGCCCGGAAGCGGTGCTGCTCGACGCCGCACGAGCGTCGGGCAAGGTCCAGGAGTACCTGACCGGCAAATCGATCGTCCGCGAGATCGTCGTCCCGGACCGCCTGGTCAACATCGTGGTGAAGTAGATTGACCCCTAAGCAAGGTTGCCGTGCTTGTCCTGGCCTTGCCTGACTTGCGAACGTGCGCCGGGAATTAATGGAACGCCCCGAGAAGCGATCGCTTCTCGGGGCGTTTCAGTGTGGTGAAATCGGCCCAGACAGCTTGCTACGCTGCGCTGGCGTTGCTTTCGCACTCTATCAGGGCAAGCCTAGTGCGTAAGCGGCTTTGAAACGGTTGGCGGAATCGAAGCATGTCCGTTGCGTGGAGCGGGCGGAGACAAGCTCCGCAGCCCTACGAAATGCTGGCTTGCAGTCTTGCCCTGGATCGTGTTGCAGGTTGGTTGGAAGTCCCAACTCGTACGGTTGCGGAGCTTGTCTCCGCCCGTGCTGGGCAACACCGTTCAACCTTCTTGCCAACCGGGCTAATCAGCCGCGGCGGTCGCCAGTTCGCGCGCGGGCTCGGGTGACCAGCGGACGTTGAGCGAGCGGTTGGCGCCGACCTCGTCGAGCCGCTTGTACTCGGTGTTGTACGGCGCGCCGGTCACGATCGAGGGGTCGGTCTCGACCTCGCCGGCGATCTGGATCATGGCGTCAATGAACGTGTCGAGCGTTTCCTTCGACTCTGTTTCGGTCGGCTCGATCATCAGCGCCTCGGCCACGATCAGCGGGAAGTACGTGGTCGGTGGGTGCAGCCCGAAATCGAGCAGACGCTTCGCCATGTCCAGCGTCCTGACCCCATTCTGCTTCTGGCGGCTGCCAGAAAGCACGAATTCATGCATGCAGGTCCGGTCATACGCGAGTTCGAAGTGGTCCTGAAGCTTGACCCGCAGGTAGTTGGCCGCCAGCACGGCGTCTTCGCTGATCATCCGCAGGCCGTCGGCGCCGTGCATCCGGATGTAGCAGTAGGCGCGGACGTGCATCCCGAAATTGCCGTGGAAGGAATGCAGCTGGCCGATGCTGTGCTCCGGCTGGAACCACTCGTACCGGTCCTCGCCGTCCGCCTTCCGCACGCGCGGGCCGGGCAGGAACTCGGCCAGCTCGCCGGTCACGCCGACGGGTCCCGAACCGGGGCCGCCCCCGCCGTGGGGCGTCGAGAAGGTCTTGTGCAGGTTGTAGTGCATTACGTCGATCCCAAGGTCGCCGGGCCGGGCGATGCCGAGGATGGCGTTGAAATTGGCGCCGTCGTTGTAGACGAGCCCGCCGGCTTCATGGACCACATCCACGATTTCGTGGATGTGCTCGTCCCACAGGCCGAGCGTGTTCGGGTTGGTGATCATCAGGCCGGCGACGTGCGGACCGACCAGTACCCGCACCTTCTCCAGGTCGGCGTTGCCGCGCGCGTCCGATGGCACGGTCACCACGTCGAAGCCAGCCATCCGGGCGGTGGCCGGGTTTGTGCCGTGGGCCGAGTCGGGAATCAGCATCGTGGTCCGCTGCGTATCGCTCCGGCTCTGGTGGTAGGCCTTGATGACGAGGCAGCCGGTCAGTTCGCCGTGGGCGCCCGCCGCTGGTTGCAGGGTGACGGAGTGAAAGCCGGAGATTTCTGCCAGCATGTCCTGGAGCTCGAACATCAGCTCCAGGGCGCCCTGCGCCGTGCTCTCGGGTTGGTACGGGTGCAACCTCGCGAAGCCGGGGTACCGGGCGACTGCTTCGTTGATCTTCGGGTTGTACTTCATCGTGCACGACCCGAGCGGGTAGAAGTTGATGTCGATCGCGTGGTTCTTCTGGCTCAGGCGCGTGAAGTGGCGGATCACGTCGATCTCGCTGACTTCCGGCCAGTGCAGGCTCTCACGGGCCAGATCGGCGGGCAGCGCCGTTTCCGGAACGTCGGGAGCCGGGAACCGGACGGCGCGCCGGCCGGATTTGCTCAATTCGAAGATGAGTGGCTCAACCGCCATGGGGTGCTGTCTCCGTTCTGGATAGGGTCGGAACCGGAATGCGGGGCGTGGCGCAATCGCCCATTCCACATGGGATGGTAGCACGCTCGATCCCTCAGACACCCGGCGCCTGGTGATCGACTGTCGCGACTGTTGCCGTTTTCGCCAACGTTGCTTCGCGCTCGCTCGCCCGGTGGAACAGGATGAGCACCGTCGCCATCGCCCCCCCGAGGCAGGCGGCCACGAAGAGCGGCGAGGCCGGTGATATGTTCCACAACATCGAGGCGACGATCGGCCCGAACGACATCGCGCCGCCCCCGATGATTTCCATCACCGTGAAGGCTCTTGACCGCAAATGCACCGGCGCCGCCTTGCCCATCGCCGCCAGGAAGAGCGCCCACGCCGAGAAGACGCCGCCCCGCAGCACGTAGGCGATGGCGATCAGCGGCAAGGCGCCCTGCGTCCCGAAGATTACGAAGCCCACGACCACGAGCGCGGTCGCCAGGGCCGCCGCAAAGACCGGCGCCTGGCGTAGGACGGGGTGACGGGAACTGACCACGCTGAACGCCACCGTGCCGAGGGCCGCCCCGGAACTGAGGATCGCGATCGTCGAGGCCGAAATCCCACGCTCGTCTTCGAGGAAGTTCGGGATCAGCGCCACGCCGATCGCCAATGCCCCGATCGTTGCGCCGTGAAGCACGATGATCGAGCGGACCCCACGGTGCTGGAGCGTCCTGCGGTACGTGACGCGTTGGTCGGACGTGGCCTGGCTCGCCCGGATCGAGCTGAAGTCCATCCGCGACACGAAGCCGAGGGCGATGACCGTCAGGAACGCCGAGAAGAGAAACGCGGCCTCGATACCGGCCCAGGCGATGATCAGGCCGGAAATCAACGGGGTAACGATCAGGCCGCCGGCCGGGCCGACCGTGATCGTCATGTTGAAGGCGTGGACCGGGTCGTCCCCGCCGTGGTCGGCAACGTAGGCGTGGATGGTCGGGAAGACGAGTTCACCGAGCGCGGTCAGGGCGACGGTGACGAGCAAGAGCGGCCACGCATCCGCAAAGGCGGCGACCACCAGCCCTACGATGCTGGCGCAACGACAGGCGATCAGCACGTTGCGCGTGTTGAAGCGATCGGTCAGCGCCGCTCCAGGCCCCAGCACGAACGGCCGGATCACGCCGGCCGAGGCGAGCACCAGCCCGACGACCGAAATGGGGGCGCCGAGCCGTTCGATCCACAGCGGCCAGATCGGGGCGTAGGCTCCGAGCACGGCCTCGAAAAAGGTCAGCGCCCAGAACGCGTAGCCCAGTTCCCGGCCCAACCCGAAATGCCACTGCCAGCGCATGATGTGACCTCACGACCCGCCGCCAACGCGAACGGGCGTCATTCATCCGAGCGCGTGCGCATGAGACGGGCCTCTGTCTCGACCAGTCGCCAGGGTAGTCTGGATGCTCCAGGTGGCGCTTCCGGATTGTACCGACGCTCCGGACGGATGAACAGAGGATGCCAATGGGTCAATGCGAGGGCAGGATGGAGTGCGCCACGGCGTCATGCACGGATGCCTCGGAATAGAATGCTGGATACGCAGCCGTACAACAGAAAGGTCTGAACTTGACCGTGCAACGACCTTTGACCCACTCGCGGCGTTGAGTCGCCAGCGGCGCAATGGCGTTTCGTTGGATACTGGCCATGCATCAGGAGTCGACCGCGTGGCGGCTCTTTCCAGGCAATTCGCCCAAAGGTTGGTTCGTGAACCCGTACGTAGCAGTCACCCTCGTCATGTGCGGCGTCATCTTCCTGGCGCTGGCCGCCACGGCCTATATGGCGGTCTACTTCACGCGCAAGGCGAAAGCCGATCTCGAACAGGCGCTGACCCCGCTGGCCGCCGTGCTCGACGGCGAGGCGGATATCGAGGAGGCGCAGGTGCAGGGCCGCTACGCCGGAAAACTGGCGTTCGGCCGCATGGCGCACGCCGAGGGTGGCCCGGTCCGCGTCTTCCAGACCGAGGTCATCGACGCCGCGGGCGGTGAGAAGTGGCTCTACGTCGCCTATCCCGCACGGGGCACGACCGAGTTCCGGCCGGAAGGTTCACCGATGTTCCAGCGCCTGGGGCCATTGGGCCGGGCCGACCTGGCGATGTCGCTGGGGGTATCGAGCGAGTGGTTCCAGCTCGATTACTCGCCGGAAGGCGGGTACGTGCGGCTGACGATGCCGATGTCGACCCGCAAGGATATTCCGCCCGAGAATGATTTCCGCCGCCAGTTGACAGTTCTGGATGAGCTCTCGGACCAGAACCGGACGATACAGGAGGGCCTCACGTCGGAGAGGATCGTGACCGCCGATGACTGACCGATACGACAGGCCCTTGGTGAGAGTGGATAGCGCCGACGAGCAGTACGCCTACATGCTGGCCCGGTTCGGTGACCCCGCCCAATGGTCGATCGTGTCCCAGATGGTCGAGATCACACCGGATGGACGCGAGGCGGAACGAGTCGAGGTAAAGCCGGCAAGCGGCGGTGTCGTCGTCGTGACGTTCGTCGCCGGTGACGAGGACGATTCGTTCGACTCACCGGTCGTCGACGAAGACGGCACGGGGTTTCTCGACCGCGCAATGGCGTCGGCGCTTGCGTTTTCGGAGACGAATCCACCCCATCACCCCGGCACACTGGCGCGGTTCCCCGTCCCGTCAGCCGGGTACGCCAACGCCCTCTCCGTGCCGATGCCGGTGCTCGCGCTCGACGGCCGCCGGCGCGGACTCTACGCCCCGCCGCGGGTGGTCGTGATCGACCAAGGAACGGGAGACGCCCGCGGTGTCGGGGAGTTTCCCGGCTTCGACCCCGGGCGCTGGCCGCCCCAACGACTGGGCGATTGGCCGCCGCCAGCCCTGGCCGGCCTGCACCGGCTCCAGCTGCAGGGCACGATCATGCGCTTCAGCGCGGTGTGGAATCGGATCCTGGATGCCTGGTTCGCCACCGACATCATGGACTCGCCGGAACTTACCGCCGAGGTGGTGGAGGCGCTGGCGACGCGCGCCAGCCTCGATCTGCCCGCCATGATTGCCTATTACGACCGGCTGAATCCGGTCTTTGCGAAGTGGCTGACGCGTCACTCGGTGACGGGCTGACCCGACCTGGCGCCCGCCGACGGCCATTCGGCCACCGTTTCCGGCGCCTCGCCCCGTCGCCATGACCGCAGGAACGAGTGGCCGCTGCCGAGCCACCGGCCAGCCGCCACCCAACCGATGGTGGTCACCGCCGCCCCGGCCGCAATGTCGATGACGTAGTGCTCGCCCATGTAAATCAGCGCCAGCGCCATCGAGAGCGAGTAGACGGCCGCGGCGATGCGCCAACGTTTGCCGTAGTCCATCGCTACCCAAAAGAGCAGGAACGTGACGGCGAAGTGGATCGACGGCATGGCGGCGATCGGATTCGATTCGCCCACCACGTTGTAGCCGGCCTGGTACAAACCGCCCCCAAGTTGCCGCCCGATCGGTTCCATGATCCGCAACGTGGTCGGCGCGCCGGGGGAGTTCACCGACTCCGGCGCCATCCACGGCGGGTTGCTGGGCAGGGCGAAGTAGAGCGCCAGGCCAAGCGTGAGCAGGATGGTGAGGCCGAGCAGGTACTGCCGGAACTTCTCCGGCCGCTTCCACCACAGGTAGACCGCCAACGCGTGCGGAATCAGGAAATACGACCAGTGGATGAACGTAAAGTAGTAATCGTACCAGTGGAGGGTGCCTGGGGTGTACCAATCGGCCTGGAGCCGGATCGTGGGCAGCTCGCCGTTGAACAGCCAGCGTTCGAACTGCGCGGCCCGGGTGTTGACGATCCGCGCCCACCGCGTCTCGTCCGCCAGCGATCGCAGGAACGAGAACCCGAACCAGACCAGTGCGTACGGCACGAACGCCCCAAGCAACGACCGCGCCCGGCCGTAAGGCAGGATCAGCACGGCGAGAACGGCGAACAGGCCCCAGCCGAGGAATTGGCGGTTCGTAAAGAGCGAAACGACGATCAGGGCGACCGCAATCACGAGCCGGATCTGGAAATCCCGCGTGCGAAGGCGACTGACATCGAACCGCTCGATGTTGAATCGCCGGGCATGCCTGGCCGGGGGATGGGTTGGGTCAGGATCAGGTGGGCGAGTGTCAGCCACGGCTGCGTAGCGCTCCCGGTTGCGGCAGGTTTTTCATCAGCAGCAGAGTATACGCCACTCGCCAACGCTACAGGGAGTACCGGTCCTTCGCCTTTTTCGTGACCTGGATCCGGTCTTCGCCGCTCTCGGCATCCGGCTTGCGGGCCATGAACCCGCGGCGCAGTTGTTCGGCGATCCACGCCTCATCGAAGCCGTGTTTGCCGGCCAGGACGTTGGCGACGTCCGGCGGAAGACCACCATCATGTCCAAACGCATCGACATAATAGCCGCGCCGGCCCTGTTCGGCGTCGGACGTGCGGCTCAACACCAGCCGCTCGACCACCGGCCCGCCTTCGAGATGCGTCATGATCTCGGGAATGTCCTTCACGGTCACGCCGTTGTATATCACGTTGTCTGGGTAGACGACGATGTTGGGCCCACAGTCGCAGAGATCGATGGTGCCGCAGTTGTTGACGAGAATGTCGGCGTCCACGCCTTTGCGGAGCACCGCCAGGCGCAACCGCCCCGCAACATCCATGCCGCCCTTCTGGTTGCAATGCACCGCGGTGCAGACCATCACGTGCTTCTTCGTCCAGTACATATCTGCCCCTCTATCAACCCTCTCGGGTAGGGGAGGACCTTGTGTCCTCCCGTAGTTCCGCGAACCCGAAGCCGCGGGAGCACACAAGGTGCTCCCCTACGGTTGTGCTTGCGCGTCAGCCCGACTGGTCCTCAATCCACGCCCGCCAATCCGTGTTGAGCGTGTCGCCGTCGACACTGAGCGCCTCGACCAAGGCTTCGTCGTAGGGCGCGCCGGTGGCGAAGGCCGCGATTAGGGCCGAAATTCCGGCGTCGCCGTACGTTTGCTCGATGTATTCCACCACGCTCCAGCTGGCGGCGTAGGCGAGCGTGGCCTGGGCCGGAAGGTAGGGGAAACTCGACGAAAGCGACCCGATGTCGAAAAGCGCGTCTTCGTCAAGTGCGCGAATCACCGTATCCAGGTACCCGGCCGTCCCCCCCACCTGAAAG
Source organism: Thermomicrobiales bacterium (assembly GCA_041743205.1). Lineage (GTDB taxonomy): Bacteria > Chloroflexota > Chloroflexia > Thermomicrobiales > UBA6265 > JACCYX01. Next base: position 18,586 of record JBGTNF010000029.1, read on the forward strand.
TGGGTCGCCAGGCCCTCGTCGAACCAGAGCGGCGGGTAGGTGAACGGGTTGGCGGTGGACTGGTAGAGCACCTGGTGGCTCACCTCGTGAAGGATCACCCGGCCAATTTCGGCCGTGGACCCTTCGGGCACAACGGCCACGATCAGCTCGTAGCCGGGAAACGAGGCCCCGGCGATCGATTCCCGCGAGTTCGGTTGCTGGGCCCCCCGAAATTCATCCAGCGACGGATAGACCCAGACGTCGAGCGGAGCGCTTCGCGGCAGCACGTATCGCTGCTCCAGCTCGGAGACCGTCGCCTGCGCCGCGTCGAGCATTTCCTGCACGAACGCGGGGCTGTGGTCATAGGAGTGCACCCGCACCTGATCGGTTTGCCGTTCCTCCCAATTCCAACGCGTGTCGAACCACTCCGCCCGTTCCGGCGTCGACTCCGCCAGCAGGGCTCCTGCATCGTCGACCACGCGCCACCAGAATTCGATCGAGACGCCAGACGGTACGAACTGTGCCTGGAGGTCCAGCCGTGCCGCAACCGGCATCGTCCCGTCGGCGGCCATCACATCAGTAGGCACGAAGACGAGCGAGGCCGTCTCGTCTCCGGCCACCGTGTAGAGCAATTCCACCTGGGCGCTGCCGAACTCGTCGTCCCATACGATGTCGGCCGCGATGTCGAGCCCGACCGGAAAGTCCACGTTGACCTCGGATTCGAGCTCAAGCGTCTCGACGGTCGCGGCAACCGGTGAAGCGGGCATAGCCGGCTGTGCCAAGACTGGATTCGGCGCCACTGCTCCGGCAACGATAGCCATGATGGCAAGCGCGATTGCCCTGGTTGCTATTGAAAAGATGGCCGTCTCACT
>JBGTNF010000030.1:0-28828 GCA_041743205.1 Thermomicrobiales bacterium
CCCAGCCAGGCCAGGGTGAAGGCCATCAACAGCATCAGGCCAATCGCCGCCAGCCATTCGAGCGGATTCGCCGACGGGCGGAAACCGACCAGCAACCCGATCAGGATCGTGATCGCGGTCGTGAAGATCGCGATGCCCATGTCGGCCAGGATGCGGCCGAGGACGACCGCCGAGCGCGTCATCGGCAACGACGCGAACCGGTCCATCAGGCCTTCCTTGGCGTCCATCGCCAGCCCAAGCCCGGTGTTCATGGCGCCGAAGACGAGACCCTGGACGATAATGCCCGTCACCAGGTAGTTCACCGCGTTCACGCCGTTCGGGAGCGTGGCCTGCACGGTATCGCCGAAGATGTAGCGGAAGAGCAGGAGGAACATGACCGGCATCACGGTGACGCCAACCAGCCAGTCCAGCTGTCGCGGAATCCGCGTCACGTGGCGTTTGGCCAGCACCAAGGAATCGGTGATGACGTGGGCCGGTTTGCTCCGCCGCACGAAATCGAGGTCCGCGCGAACCTCGCGGTCCGGAGCCGCAACGCGCGTTTCGGGCGCCGTCGTCGACGCCGGCAGGGATTGGGTGCTCATGCTGCTTTCTCCGTCGTTGCGTCCGCGTCGTCGGCGGCGCGGCCGGTCAGGGTCAGGAAGACATCGTCCAGCGTCGGACGGCGCAGGCTAAGATCGGTCAACTCCAGCCCGGCGCCATCGAGCTGGCGCACCGCTTCGGCCAACCCGCGGGCTCCCGCGGCGAACGGCACGGTCAGGATGTTGGAGACGGTGTCGATCTGGACGCCGCCATCCTTGCGGCCGTCCGCCCCCGCGATTTCGAGCAGGACTCGCTCCGCCAGGGCCAGGTCCGCGCCGCTGGCGATGCTGATTGCCAGGCGTTCACCGCCGAGCTGCGACTTCAGCTGGTCGGCGGTGCCCTCGGCGATCACCTTGCCGTGATCGACGACTACGATGTTGTCGGCCAGCCGGTCCGCCTCTTCCAGGTACTGGGTCGTCAGCAGCACGGTGGTTCCGTCGTTGACGAGATCCTGGATGACTTCCCACATGCCGTTCCGGCTGCGGGGGTCGAGACCGGTCGTCGGCTCATCGAGGAAGATCACGGGCGGCGACACGATCAGGCTGGCGGCCAGATCGAGCCGGCGGCGCATGCCGCCCGAATACGTCTTCAGGATTCGGTCGGCGGCATCGGTGAGGTCGAACCGCTCCAGCAGTTCCTCCGCCCGCGACTTGGCCGAGCGCAGCGAGAGCCGGTAAAGCTGGCCGAACATGATCAGATTCTCGCGTCCGGTCAGGAACTCGTCGACCGCCGCGTACTGGCCGGTCAACCCGATCGACGCGCGGGCGGCTTCCGGATCCTTGAGCACATCGATGCCCGCGACCTCGGCCCGGCCCGAGTCCGGCTTGAGCAAGGTCGTCAGGATCCGGACGCAGGTAGTTTTGCCGGCGCCGTTGGGTCCCAGCAGGCCGAGCACGCTGCCAGCCGGAATAGTGAAGTCGACCCCAGCCAGCGCCTCGGTCTTTCCGAAGGTTTTGCGCAACCCTTCCGCCACGACGGCATTGCCACTGGTTTTGGGCGCTTTCCGAATCACTGTCGCCATTGCCGCTCCTTGCTGTCCATGCCGCCTCGTCGAGCATCACCCTGATCTCGACGTGCTTTCATGATACCGAAGAATGAGGTCACCTCAGGTCCGCATTTCTCGGCACTCCTTCTCTCCGGCACTTCAGGGCCGAAAGTGATCGTAGCGGACAATCGTCACAAACTTGTGTCGAACCCGCTAACTTCCCATGAACGTACGCGGCCAGAGAACGCTCGATGTTGGGCTCCCAAGGTTCATGGCCCTGGATATATGAACCGCAACGTCTCGCAATTGTAGCGACCTCGCGCCTAATGTCAATACGGTCCGTCTCGTATTGTGATATGATATCGGTCATGGACGATACCTCTCCCGCCCCTCGTGGCCGGCACCGCAGCGTCAGTTCGCACCAGGCGATCCTGCGCGCCGCAAACGACCTGATTCGCGAGGATGGCTATCGCAACCTCACCATCGAAGCGATAGCGGTTCGCGCCGGGGTCGGCAAGCAAACCATCTATCGCTGGTGGCCCTCCAAAGGCGCCGTCGCCATCGACGCCCTGATCGACCAGCTCGACGTCAATGCGACCTGGCAGGATACGGGCGACTTTCGCGCCGATATGGCTGACCACATCGCGCGGTTCATCGCTTTCCTTGAAAACCCCGCCTACGGTCCGCACGTTGCCGCCCTGACCGCCGAAGCGCTGTTCGATCCGGCCGTGGCCGCCATCATGTTCGAACGCATTTCCTCCCCGTCGCGGTCCGCGCACCGGGCGTCGATGGCGCGCGCCCAGGCGGCCGGCATCGTCCGCGACGATATCGATCCCGATCTCGCGATCGACCTGATGTACGCGCCGCTCTGGTTCCGGTTCCTGGTTCGGTCGGTTCCCTTGAACGAGGTCGACCCCGAAGCGCTTCGCGACGCCGTGATGCGCGCGATCGAACCACGGCCCGTCCACGGCGCCGGCGAGTAGCCAGCCTCCCGCCTGGGCTGGCCGTGGCGCGGCCCTTGCGGCCCTCGTGGGAGCCAGGTTCCGTGGTCCTTCGAGTCCTCTCCCACCCGACGCGTCGTGCAAGCGGCTATGCTTCACCGAACAATCCAATCGCGCCAAATGGGTGCTCGGTGAACCGGGCTGAGATTGCGGCTGTTTCCCGCCGCGAACCGTGGAACCTGATCCGGGTAATGCCGGCGTAGGAAGTTCGACTGCATCATGACCCCCGTTCCAATTCCTATCGCCCATGCCCAACTCGCTCTGCGCGACGTGTCGGCCAGCTACGTCGAGCGCGGCGAAACGCTGCTGGCGCTCTCCGGAATCACGTTCGAGATCGCCGACGGCGAGTTCGTCGCCCTGATCGGGCCGTCCGGTTCGGGCAAGAGCACCCTGCTCGATATCGTTTCCGGTCTCTTTCCCGAATCCAGCGGCTCGGTCCTGATCGCGGGTCAACCGCTCGCCCTGGAAGCCCGCCTGGGCCGATCCGCCTACATGCGTCAACGCGACCTCCTCCTGCCGTGGCGCTCGGCCCTGGCCAACGCCGCCCTCGCGCTTGAAATCCACGGCCTGTCGAAACGGGAGGCCCGGGCCCGTGCCGCCGAACGCTTTCCCGCCTTCGGCCTGGCCGGGTTCGAGGACGCTTTCCCGGGCCAGCTCTCCGGCGGCATGCGCCAACGCGTCGCCTTCCTGCGGACGATGCTCGCCGACCGCCCCTTGCTGCTGCTCGACGAACCCTTCGGCGCGCTCGACGCGCTCAACCGGGTGGCGCTGCAAACCTGGCTGCTCGACATCTGGGAAGCCGAGCGGCGGTCCGTGCTGCTCGTCACCCACGATATCGACGAGGCGATCTTCCTCGCCGACCGCGTGATCGTACTCTCCAGCCGTCCCGGCACGATCGTTCACATCGAAACGATCGCCCTCGACCGGCCCCGCCGTCGATCGCTGCTCGCCAGCGAGGCATTTTTCACGCACCGCTCGCGTCTGGCCGACGCCCTGGGCTTGCTGGACGAAACCGCGGTCATCGCCGGAGGGGGCCGATGACCCGCGATTCGCCGTTCCAGCGCTGGCTCTGGCCGCTGCTCCTGCTGGGCGCCCTGGGCCTGTTCTGGGAAGCGGCCGTCCGGCTCAACGACACGCCGCGCTGGATGTTGCCGCCTCCTTCCGCGATCGCCTCCTCCTTTCGCGACGATTGGCGCCTGCTGCTCGAACACGCACGGGTCACGTTGGCCGAGGTGCTGCTCGGGTTCGGGCTCGCCTTCGTGGCGGGTGTTTCGGTGGGGATCGCGATCGATAGCTCGGCCATCCTGCGCCGGGCGATCTACCCGTTGATCATCGCCAGCCAAACCATCCCGATGGTCGCCCTCGCGCCCCTGATGCTGATCTGGTTCGGCTACGGCCTGCTTCCCAAGATACTGATCACGGCCCTGATCGGCTTCTTCCCGATTGCGGTTAACACCGTCGACGGGTTGCGCTCGGGCGACCGGGAGATGCTGGCCCTGCTGCGCTCGATGGGGGCCAGCGGCGGACAGCGATTCCGCATCGTGCGCGTGCCGGCCGCGTTACCCTTGATCTTTTCCGGGGCGCGGATCGCGATCACCTTCTGCGTGATCGGGGCGGTGTTCGCCGAGTTGGTCGGCGCCAGCCAGGGTCTCGGCTACCTGATGGAGCGCTCGGCCGCGCAGTTCCAGACGGCGCGCGTGTTCGCGTGCATCGTCATCCTGGCCGTGATGGGCATCGGCCTGTTCAGTGTCATCGCGCTCGTTGAACGGCTCGCGTTGCCCTGGCGGCGGTACCTCACCGAAGCGAGCGAGTAGCCGTTCGAAAGGTTTTCCCATGGCCGGTTTCAGCGATTACCTGCGCGTCCAGGCGGACTCGATCTGGGCGGCACAGCACACCCACCCGTTCGTGCGCGGCATCGGCGACGGCTCGCTGGATGTCGACCGGTTCGCCTTCTGGCTGCGGCAGGATTACCTCTTCCTCATCGACTACGCCCGGCTTTTCGCCACGGCGATCCTGCGCGCGCCGGACCTCGAATCGATGACGACCTTTTCCCGGTTGCTGTACGAAGTGCTGGGCCGGGAGATGGAGCTGCACCGCTCGTACTGCGCCGAATCCGGGATTACGCCGGAGGATCTGGAACGGACGACCAAGGCGCCAACGACGCAGGGGTACACCGATTTCCTGTTGCGCACGGCCACGACCGGCAACTACACCGAACTGCTCGGCGCGCTGCTGCCGTGCATGTGGGGCTACAGCGAGGTGGGAACGACCCTCGCCCGGCGCGGCCTGCCAAGCGACCAGCGCTACCGCCGCTGGATAAACGTCTACGCCGACGCGGAGTTCGCCGAGCTGGCGACGTGGTGCCGAAGCCTGGTAGACATCGCCTGCGAGAACGTGTCGAGCGACCGGGCCGACCGCGTGGAACGGGCCTTCATCACCTCGAGCCGGTACGAGCTTGCCTTCTGGGAGATGGCCTGGCGTCAGGAAACCTGGCTGGCCTGACCGGTCACGTCGTCCACCCCCCTCGTACTGGCCGGTCTTGTGCCGGCCACCTGCGGGAGGACACACAGGTCGGCCCTGCAGGATATCCCCTACGATGCTTCGTACTGGCCGGTCCTGTGCCAGACGCCGCACCGTCTACCCGCGCATCATCGCCACGATCGCCTTGGCGATCACGGGCCAAGCGGCGGAATCCGGGTCGATGACGTCGAAATGGTCGGCGCCATCCAGCCGAAGCAACGTGGCCTCCTGACCGGCGTTGCGGGCGGCGGCTACGTAGCGCTCGCTCATTCCCACCGGAACCACTGCGTCGTCCGCGCCGTGGACAACGAGATGCGGCACATTCGATGGAAGAAGGGCGAACGGCGAGGCGGCGGTGTAGCGGTCGGCGAATTCCGCCGGAGGCCCGCCGATGAAGTCTTCGACCGCCCCCGGTCCCAGTCCTTCGGTCCACCCCTGGTGCAGGTCGAGGACGCCCGCGAGCGGCACCGCGGCCACGAACGGGAGCGGTTCGGCACGGATCGCGCTGGCGGGCGACACGTTCGCCAGGCTGGCCAGCCAGCTGGCGAGATGCCCACCGGCCGAATGCCCGAGCGCGGCGACGCGCGTGGGATCGATGCCAAGCTCGGCCGCATGCGCGAACAAGTACGCCGCTCCCGCCGATACGTCCGCGAACGTGCCCGGCCAGCCGCCGCCTTCATCGCCCACCCGCCGGTACTCGATGCTCCAGGTGGCCAGGCCGAGTCCGGTCAGCGCGACGCAGAGGTGGCCAAGGTGATCGAGCGAGTACCGGTTCCGCCAGAAGCCCCCGTGGATCGCCACGACGCAGGGATAGGGACGCGCGCCCGGCGGCAGGCGCAGGTCGGCGAACTGGAGCGGGTTCGGACCGTAGGCGACGCGCTGGTCGGCCGGTGGCGGAACGCGGTCGAGGATCGATCGGGGCATGAGGGCTCCTGACGCCGATGGGTGAAAGGCTTCTTCACTTGACCGTTGATTCGCGAACGATGGCAAGGCGACTGAGCGCCGCATCGACCAGTGCCCGGTTGGCCGGGTCGTTGAGCCAGCGCCCGACGCCGGACGGATGCGGCAGCGGCACGACCGCAACCGGTCCGTACCCCATGTCGATCGTGTACCCGGCGCCGACCAGCTCGTTCAGCCTGATCTTGCGGGAGCCCGGAACCAGCGCCTCGGCCGCCAGCCGGCCGAGGGTCACGATCAGCCTGGGCTGGACCAGCGCGATCTCCGCATCGAGGTGCGACCGACAGAGCGACCGCTCGGCCGCGGACGGCGCGCGGTCGCCGGCGCCGTGTGTCGCCTTGCCGGGAAAGCACTTGGTCAGGCTGGTGAAATACCAGTCTTCCAGGAACCGCCCTGGGACGAAACCAGCCTGGTCGAACCAGCGCCGGAGCAGCGTGCCCGAGGCGCCCGACCACGGGATGGCCGATCGATCCGCCCGTGGTCCGGGAGCCTGGCCGACGATCATGTTTCGCAATCCGGCGTGACCGCGAAAGATCGGGTTGGCCCGCGCCAGGTAACCGGCCTCGACGCAGCGCGTGCAGCCCAGGATCGCAGCCTGCACCGCGTCGAGCTGGGCGCCTCGCCCATCGTCCGTGTTCGCGTCGTCAGTCTGGCGCATCGTCACCCGCTACACTTGGGCCGTCGCGTTAGGCGCGACTTGCCGCCGATGCACGCAGATTCGATCAGGAATCACATGACCACTGACCAGCACGACTCGCGCCGCGTATCGCCCGCCATGTACGCGTCACCGTATTTCATGGTGATCGTCGCCCTCTACGTCACGAGCCTGATCACCGCCAACCTGGTGGCGGTCAAGGTGCTGGCCTTCGGACCGTGGGTGACCGACGCCGGCCTGCTCACCTTTCCGATCGCCTACATCGTGGGCGACCTGCTGACCGAAGTCTACGGCTACGCCGCGGCCCGCCGCGTGATCTGGCTCGGCTTCATCTGCAACGCACTGGCGGTGACGACGTTCCAGCTCGCGGGGGCGCTGCCCGCCGAAGCGTCGTGGGACGGGGGCGCGGCCTGGAGCCGGATCTTCGATTCCACGCCGCGCCTGCTGGTCGCCTCGCTCTGCGCCTACCTGATCGGCGGCTTCGCCAACTCGTACGTGCTGGCCCGGCTCAAGGTGCGCACCAACGGCCGCTGGCTGTGGACCCGGACGATCAGCTCCACGATCGTGGGCCAGGGGCTCGACACGGTGGTCTTCGTGTCGATTGCCTTCGCTGGGGTCTTTTCCGGTCAGGTGCTCTGGGAAATGCTCTACACCGGCTGGCTACTGAAGACTGCCTACGAAGTGCTGGCAACGCCCTTCACGTATTTCGTCGTCGGCAAGTTGAAGCGGGCCGAAGGGGTGGACGCCTACGACCGGGACACCAACTTCAGCCCGATCGCGTTCGGCCAGCCGGGATAGCGGCTATCGATCACGCTTCAACGAAACGAACGCCCGCGGCGATTGGCCAATCGCCGCGGGCGTTCGTTTCGTCAACAGGCATCGCTCTGGCGGTTGCGGACGTGGTGCTCGCCGTCTGTCCAGCGATTCCGGCCATCCAGCCAATGGCGTGCGTCCCGCCGATCCCCGGTGGAGTCTTCCGGGGCCAAAGACCAACGTCGTCGCGTCGTTCAGCGTTGGTCCAGTGATGTCCTGCCTGTACGTACACCATAGTAGGGTAGTTCCTGATTGTCAAGGGCGTGGTGGCGGTTGACGCGCGCCAGTTGTTTGCATGGACGTATCGAGTGCAACATCTGTACGGCTGCGGAGCAAGCTCCGCAGCCGTACGAGAGTCTGGGGCCCAGTTTGCGCCTGGCTGTAATCGGCAACCGAAACATTGAAGATGAAGATTCTGCGGACACAGAAAAGCCCAACGATCTTGCGACCAAAGGGCTCTCTGCCGTCGTGACAGTGGGTTGTTTCAACTCTGGTGTGAGCGGTACGTCGTCATTGCTGACGGTGTCGCCAAAGCGTAATGAGCGTCATTCGCTGCGGGACGCGAGTCCTTGGTGAAGTACGTTCCAACGAATCTGTCGAATCGAAACCATTCCAACATCCGAGCCTGGTTCCCGGTTTCCGGGGAGTTCAATGCTCCGGAGAGCATCATGCGAACGTACCCGAATCTGGAGAAATGCGTCTCCCGAGGCTTTCACCTCTGGATTGGAACCGCCACATGCTCAATCGTGGCGCTTGTCTGAAAGTTCGTCTGGTTCGACATCAGGTAGGTGACGTCCTATCTGTACGTTCACTTTATGGCCACTGTGTCAAATTGTCAAGAGGGTGTTAACCGGCAATTTTGGGGGCGGTGACGAGCCGCTCGGCCGGCCCTTTCGGGTCCGCCTCCCGGCGCGGATTCAGACGTCCCCGTGGCTCCCGGCAGTGCGGCCGACGGCGCCGTTGGTGGCCGCCGCCAGGCCGAACGGCGGCATGTGCCGGTACACGGTGTGCGAGGTCGCCGGGTCGACCACGAAGGCTTCGTGCCAGATGCCGACGACCGGGCCAGATCGCTTCGTCGATGCGTTGAACGCCCGCCAGGCCGGCAGGTGCTCGTGATCGCGGGCGGCGGCGTAGGCCATCAGCTTGTCCATCGACTCCCAGTACTGGACGACCGTGGCCCGGCGCCAGGCGAGCTCGGTCCGGGCTCCCAGCAGGTCGAGTTCGGGCTGACGGGCCAGCTCGCGCAGCATTCGCGGCATAGCCGCGAACACCGGCAGCCAGGTCCGCACGCGCCAGAAGGAGTTGACGCGCATACCGATCAGGAAGACCACCGTACCCTCAGGAAAACCGGCCGTGAGCCGGCCAGCCTGAGGCATGTGCGTCACGTCACCCATCGGCGTGGCCTTTCATTGAAGGGAGCGTTGCCGTCGCTTCGAACTGGACGTCCCGCGCCCGGTACAGGTGCAGCGCCAGGTAAACGACCGCCGCCGCCAGCACGACCCCGCCAATCCCGGTCATCGTCGTGCCCCACGACCCCTCGCCCGGCTCGCCCATTACCATGTGCACGAAGAACCCGCCCGACATCGTCAGCACGCCGGCCAGGTAGAAGGCCCAGGCGGCGATCTGGCGGCGGGCGGCGAGCCGCGTGCGTCCGAGGTAACTGCCGTAGAGGATGCCGACCGCGGCGAGCACTCCGGCGTGGCCGTGACCGGCGCGGAAGAACTGTTCCTCGTGGTCGGTCAGGGCATCGCCCATGGTAAGCATCCGCAGCAAGGCGTACCCTCCAAACATGACCGTCACCAGCAAGGTCCAGGAAATGGCTGCCAGGAGGTTCTGGGGAGAGCCGCGTTCGGGTCGGGTGGGGCGTTGGTCCATGGTCGAAGGTCCTTTCCTGTATGCGTTGGCGACACCACAACAATCATGATCGTGATCGCTCACTACCTTACGAGGAGACCGAAAGATCGCTGGGCGCTCCTCCGGGCCGGTTTACTCGATCGGGATGCGCACGAACGTCCGCGCCCAGAGCTCCTCGTCCGCGATGTCGGCGGCCCCGATCGACGCCGCCACCGTTAGCATCATGCCGTAGGCCATGAATTGCTGGATCTCCTGGCGTGAGGCGCCGGTCGCATCCGTCAACCAAGCGGTCATCAAGGCCAGAGAGCCATGCACCGACTGGCGGATTTCGGCGTCCTCGGCCGAGCCGAACGCCTGGAGCACGAGACGCAGCCCATCGACCTCGCGCACCAGCGCCTCGTATTCCGCGCCGAGCGCCCGCAGCTTGATCGCCGGCTCCTCGCTGGCGTCGACCCTTCCCAGCGCCGCCGCCCAGCGCTCCATGATCTGCTCGACCACCCGCTCGACGCAAGCCAGGAAGAGGGCCTTCTTCGTGCCGAACAGCCGCAACACGTAGGGCTGCGAAATGCCGGCCCGCGCCGCGATCGTGACGGTCGAGGCGCCGTGGAGACCGAGCGTGGCGAATTCGACGATCCCGGCAGCGATCACGTCCTCGCGCCGCTCGTCGGCTGTCCGCCGTTTGTCGGCCGGGTCCGCTTGCGCCATGACTCCCTTAGATCCCTTCACGCGACCGCACGAAGCAATGTTAGTGAGTGTACACTACCAAGCAGCGACGTCAAACGATCGGGCCACCAATCCGCAACCTCGCGCATTGGCCGATAATGGGCGCAGTCACGTCCGCCCGGCATCGAAGGAGCGCCTTGCACCCATGGCTTCACCCAGCAACAACGAACACTCCGCCGCCCTGACGGTTCCAGGCTGGCCGTCCGACCGCCCGGCCTACGAATCGCTCGCCGCCGCCGTCCAGGGCGAGGCCAGCCGCTGGAACGTGCTGGGCGTCGCGGTCGGGATCCTGAACCGGGGCGAGATCGAGACGACCTCGACCGGGTTCGCCAACCTCGTCACCCGCCAGCCGATGACCGACGACACGATTTCCCAAATCGGTTCCATCTCCAAGGTGTTCACCGCCACGCTGGCGATGATGCTGGTCGAGGAGGGCCTGCTCGACCTCGATGAACCGGTAGCGACCTACGTGCCCGGTCTCCCGCTGGCCGACGACCGGGCCCAGGGCACGGTCACGCTCCGTCACCTGCTCTCGCACACGGCAGGGTTCGAGGGCGACCACTTCATCGATTACGGCCGGGGGGAAGACGCCCTGGCCAACGCGATCGGCGCCTTCGGCACGCTCCGGCAGTGGACCGCGCCTGGCGACCTGTGGTCGTACTGCAACGCCGGGTACTACCTCATCAGCCGGGTCATCGAAATCGTCGCCGGGGCGCCGTTCGAAACGGTCTTCCGCGAACGCCTGGTCGAGCCGCTCGGCCTGGCGACGGCATTCTTCTACGCCGAGGATGTCATCACCTGGCCGCACGCGGTCGGGCACTACCTGAAACGCCGCGAGGAAGGGCATCTCCCGGCCCACGGCTACTCGTTCCCGCGCCACGTCAACGGCGCCGGCGGGGTGGTGACCTCGACCCGCGAGCTGCTGCGGTTCGCCCAACTGCACATGAACGACGGGGAGATCGACGGCGCCCGGCTGCTCCCCGTGGCCGCGGCCCGGGCGATGCGCGAACCGGTGATCGAGGCCGGCGATGTCTATCGCCACTACGGGCTCGGCTGGTGCGTGCACGATTATCCGGAGTTCCGGACGATCAGTCACGGCGGAGCGACGCGGGGTTTCCGCGCCAACCTCACGGTCATCCCGGACCGGGAGTTCGCGGTCGCGATCCTGACCAACGGCGATGCCGGATCGCGCGCGATCCAGGAGATCGAGGCGTGGGCCTTGGACGCCCACCTCGATTTCGCCCGACCGGCGTATGACCGGATCAAGGTTTCCGGCAAGAAGCTGGACGCCGTGACCGGATCGTATCGCCGTCACGACGGCACGTTCACCGTGACCGCCGTCGACGACCGGCTCGACCTTGCCGTCGTCCATCTCGATGAGCAGACCGGCGCGGCCGAGGACGAGCAAACCTACCCGCTGGTCGCCGTCGGCGAGCGTCGCTACCTGGTGCCGGACGGCCCGAACAAGGATGCGATCGTCGACTTCATCGATTACGAGGGCAACGGATCGACCCAGCACTTCCTGCGGATGGGCGGCCGGCTGGCTGAGCGCGACGACACGGCCCTGGAGCCAGCGGAGAAGGTGGCGAAGGCGGGCGAGGCGGTCAAGGACGGGACGTCCAAATCCGGCAAGAAGGGGAAGGGCAAGAAGAAGTGATCGGTCCGACCTCACCCCGCCCCCATGACGTCAGTGAACCGCGCGTAGTCCGAAGCGAACGGGTCACGCCGTGGTCAGGAGGAGGAGAGGTTGGCTACTGAACCGCAGATGGGGCGTGAAGCGCGCGGCGAGATCCGCACGCCAGACGGCATTGCGTTATCCACGGCGTCGTGGATTCCCGATCACCCCAAGGTGATCGCCTTGCTCGCGCATGGGCACGCCGAACACATCGGGCGCCACAGCCGGGTGATCGACACCCTCACGGGGCACGGGTATGCCGTCTTCAGCCAGGATCATCGCGGGCACGGTTGCAGCGGCGGCGAACGCGCCCTGGCCATGCGCTTCGACGACTACATGGACGATTTCCGGCTGATGGCGCTGCGAGCCCAGGCCACTCAGCCCAATCTCCCGATGGTGCTGATCGGCCACTCGATGGGTGGCCTGATCGCCGCACGCTACGCACTTGCGTTCGGATCGGACCTGACCGCACTCGTGACGAGCGGGGCAGCGTTCATCATCGACGAAGGCGTTTCGACGCCGAGGAAGCTCATCGCCCGCGCCATCTCCCGGATTGCGCCGAAGGCGCCGGTTCCCCGCAACGGCGGCGATGTGCTCAGCTACGATCCGGCCATCGGCGAGGCGTTCGCCAACGACCCACTGAACTACCACGGGCCGACGCGGATGCGGACGGCGGTGGAGATGTCCGCCGCGGGGGCCGACGCGTTGCGGCGCGCGCCCACGCTACGGCTGCCCTATCTCGGCCTGCATGGCACGGACGACACGTTGACCAGCCCGCGCGGCACCGAGCGGTTTTACGAGGCTGCCAGTTCGGCCGAAAAGACGCTTGAACTCTGGCCGCACATGAAGCACGAAATCTTCAACGAAGCCGATGGCCAGGCGGTGATCGACTTCATGATCGACTGGCTCGACGCGCGGCTTCGCTCGTAATCGAGAACCAGCCTACGACTGGTTCGACGTGCCGCGGCCCGTGGCCCGCTGAAGCTCGTCGATCATTTCCGACGCCTTCGCCTTGGTCAGGCCGGGGTCGAACTCCGATTCCGGCTTGCCGGCCTGCTGCATCAGCGTCTGCAGGTACGACGCCTGGGGACCAGTCATCGGCTCGTCGCCGGTCGTCCAGTCTTCGGGGTCCTTGACCGGGTTCTGACTCTGTTCGGGAAGATCGTTGGCGGTCATGCGGTACTCCTTCAAACGGCGAACGCGATAGAACGTGTGTTCTATTTGGCAAAGTATACCTGCTCATAGCCAACGACAACTGCTTGCAAGGGCCATCACGCGCGCTGCGCACTGGCGCCGACGCGAGTCCGCGACGTACATCAACGCGAGCCTCAAGATCTCTACCTCAGGATTAACTTAACCTCGATCAACCGTGATACCTTTAGGGTACAAACGGAACCGAATCACGTTTGCCGCCGCCGAGTCTTCGGCGACACCGTCTTGTAAGTGTTCATCGATCGCCGTACAGGCATCGGTGACGCTTGTAGTGAAAGTGGGCAACGATGTCGAATGACCTGAATCGACGCGATGTGGTGAAGCGCGCGGGAGCGGTTGGCCTGGGCGCCGGCGCAGTCGCGAAGCTGGGCCAGGTGTACGCGCAGGATGCATCGCCGGCCGCCCCGGCGGTCGACACCTCGATCTCGGGCGAACTGAACGTGGCGATGGTGGCCAACCCGCAGATGGTGGCCCTCGAAGAGCTGGCGGGCGAGTTCCAGGCCCAGTACCCGAACATTACGCTCAACCTGCTCGTGTTGCCCGAGAACGAAATCCGCGACCGGATCCGCACCGATGTCTCGACCCAGGCCGGCCAATTCGATGTCGTGACGATCGGCATGTTCGAGGCCGCCGACTACGCCCTGCAGGGCTGGACGATCGACGTCGGCACACCGCTCCAGGAAGACCCGAACTACGACTACGCGGATATCTTCCCGGCGATGGTCTCGGCCCTCTCCGGGGAGGATGGGTTGCTCTACGCGGCCCCCTTCTACGGGGAAAGCTGCATGCTCTACTACCGCACCGACTTGTTCGAGGCGGCCGGGCTGACCATGCCCGAGCAGCCGACGTGGACCGAAATCGGCGAGTTCGCCGCCCAGCTCCACAATCCCGACGGTCCTTACGGCATCGTCCTCCGCGCCCTGCCAGGCTGGGGCGAGTTCGGGGCACCGTTGACGGCGACGATGAACGCTTTCGGCGGCCGCTGGTTCGACGAGGATTGGAACAGCCAGCTCGCCTCCGAGGCGAGCGCGGCGGGCATCACCTTCTACACCGACCTCTTGATCAACTCCGGGCAGCCGGGCGCCACCACCTCCGGCTTTACGGAATGCCAGAATCTTTTCAACCAGGGGCAGGCCGCGATGTGGATGGACGCAACCTCCGCCGCCGACCTGCTCGGTGACCCGGAGCTCAACCCGCAGGCTGCCAACACCGGCTTCGCCAACCCGCCCTCCGAGGAGATTGGCAGCGGCTGGCTGTGGGCCTGGGCCTTCGCGATCGAGCGCGAGAGCGAGCACCAGGAGGCAGCCCTCGCCTTCGTCAAGTGGGCCACTTCCAAGGACTACGTGCAGCTCGTCGCCGATCGCCTGGGCTGGGGCTCGGTCCCGTCCGGCGTCCGGTCCTCCACCTACGCCGATCCTGGCTACCAGGAGTACGCGGCGGGGTTCGCGGACCTCGTCCTGAGCATCATCGACGCCCAGGACCCGGCCCAGTGCTGCGTCGATCCCACCCCTTACAAGGGCCTGCAGTTCGTCGGCGTGCCCGAGTTCGTCACTCTCGGCGACAGCGTCACCAGGGAACTGGCCGACGTAATTGCCGGCAACACGGAGATCGCGGACGCGATCACGAGGATCGACGACATGGCCAACCAATGGGCCGTGGAAAACGGCTACCAGTAGGACATTGCACGTAGCGACGGGACCTGGCCAAACGAGGCCAGGTCCCGCGCGCGTTGGGAGGCATCATGGCGACCGCCGAACCGGATTCGAGCCAGGCTCCCAACGAGTTGACGGCCAACGCCGCGATCGATACCCGGCGGTACACATCCCTCGGCCGGTGGCTGGTGGCTCCGGCCTTCATCTACGCCGTGATCGTCACCCAGGCCCCGTTCCTCGTCACCCTCTACGACAGCACGTTTCGCTGGAACCTGATGCGTCCGGACCGCCGGGGCTTCATCGGCCTGGAGAACTACCGGAACCTGCTTTCCAGCCTGGTTGACTCCAGTGACTCGTACGCGTTTCGCGCCGCAATCGTCAACAGCGTCACCTTCACCGTCGGCGCGGTCGTCATCTCGTTGCTGCTGGGCCTGCTTTTCGCCGAGCTGGTCAATCACCGGTTCCCCGGCCGCGGCGTCGTTCGCACCATGCTCATCACGCCCTTCCTCGTGATGCCGGTCGCCAGCGCCCTGGGCTGGAAGAACCTGATGATGGACCCCGACTTCGGGATCATCAACTGGGCGTTGGATCCGCTCGGCCTCGACCCCGTCTGGCTGTCGCAATACCCCCGGGAGTCGATCATCATCATGCTCGTCTGGCGCTGGGCCCCCTTCATGATGCTGATCCTGCTCGCCGGCATGCAGTCCATCGACGAGGAGGTCCGCGAGGCGGTGCGCGTGGACGGGGCTACTCGGTGGCAGGAGTTCTCCGGGATCACGTTGCCGCACCTCGGACGCTTCATCCAACTCGGCGCCCTGCTCGGCACGGTCTACATCGTCCAGGAAACCGACGCTATCTTCATGACGACCCAGGGTGGCCCCGGCACGTCGACCACGACCCTGCCCTTCCGCGTCTACGAAACCGCGGTTCGGGGCAGCAACATCGGAATGGGCGCGGCCATGGGCGTCATCATCGTCGTGCTCACGATCGTCGCGATGACGTTCCTCCTCAGGATCCTCGATCGCATGCTGCGAGGTCAATATGCCGATCGCTAAGCGACGTTCCCGGGGTGGGCCCACCCGCGAACGAGTCCCGATCGCCTGGACGATCTTCGCCTGGGTAATCGGCCTGGTCTTCTTCTTCCCCGTCGTGTTGATCGTGTTGACCGGATTTAAGACGGAGGCAACCGCGATCACGCTGCCCCCCCGGATCTTCTTCGAACCAACGTTCGAGCAGTACCAGGAAATCGGCAGGCGAGGGTTCTTCCCCTTCTTTCGCAACTCGATCATCGCGTCGCTGGCATCGACCGCGATCGTCATGATCCTGGCCGTGCCCGCAGCCTACGCGCTCGCCTTGCGGCCGATGAAGAAGTGGAAAGACGTGCTCTTCTTCTTCATTTCGACCAAGTTCCTGCCACCGGCCGGCATCATCGTGCCGCTCTACATCATCTACCGCGACCTGAACCTGCTCAACACCCTGCAAGGCCTGGTCATCATCTACGTGGCGATGAACCTGCCGATCGCGATCTGGATGCTGCGCTCCTTCTTCGAGGAGGTGCCGCAGGCGATCCTCGACGCGGCGCGCATCGACGGCGCCGGCGTGGTGCGGGAGGTCGTCCAGATCCTGCTGCCAATGGTTGGCCCCGGCCTGGCCGCGACCGCGTTCCTGTCGATCATCTTCGCCTGGAACGAGTTCTTCTTCGCGGTCAACCTGGTGGCGACCGAGCAGGCGTCGACCGTACCGTTGTTCATGCAGAAGTTCATCACCTCGGAAGGGCTGTTCTGGGCCCAGCTCTCGGCCGCCAGCACGATGGCGATCGCGCCCGTCGTCATCCTCGGCTGGATCTCGCAACGACAACTCGTCCGCGGACTTTCGATGGGCGCCGTCAAGTGACCGGCCGGTAACCCACTGCGGTCGAGGCAACAATGTGTTTGCCTTCAAGGAAACCGACCGGCGCCGGGATGAGACCGTGATCGATAGCCGATGATCTGGCCGTCGTTGCCCGGGCTGCCGGTACGAGTTTACGGGAGACACCGTACGCTTGCGTACACCTTCGATCCGTTATGACCGGCATCACTCCGCCGTTCGATCCGCGAGTTGCGTGATCGTGAGGGCCGGCGGTTGGGCGTCGGCGGGTTTAGGCCGCGCCAGGTAGAACCCCTGGCCTCGATCGCAGCCAATGGCCCGCAATTGAGTCAACTGGCCAGCCGTCTCGATGCCTTCGGCAGTAACGATCAGGCCGATCGTATGGGCCAGGGAGATGATGCCCTTTAGGATCGCCAACACGCCCGGCCTCGATTCGAGCCCGTAGAGCGCCGCGTCGCCGTCCCGCAACAGGACATCGGCCCGCACCAGGCCGTTTTCGGCAAGGGCGATGCCGATCGTGACCCCGACCGTCACCTCGCGCCCCCGCCACACGAACGGCGCCGTCATGACCGCCAGAAGCCGACCCGCCACCTCCATGGCGTCCCGTTCATGCACGATCCGGGGGAGCAACACGACGAACTCGTCCCCTCCCACCCGGGCGACCGTTTCCGACACCCGCAAGGCAGATGTGAGGCGCACGGTGACGGAACGCAGGAGCTCGTCGCCGGCGGCATGGCCGAACGCATGGTTGACGTGCTTGAAATAGTCGAGGTCGAGAAACAGGATGGCCACCTGGTCCCCATGATGCGCCGCCTGCAAGAGGGCGTAATCCATACGGTCGGCCAGCAAGGTGCGGTTGGGCAGGCCGGTCAGCGGATCCTGCAGCGCCAGCCGCCGGAGTTCGGCTTCGAGCCGTTTTTGTTCCGAGGCGTCCCGGGCGTTCAGCACCACCCCACCGACCGCGGGCAAGTCGATCAGGTTGGTGGCGATGCCTTCGAGCCACACCCAGGCGCCGTCGGCATTCCGGCACCGGTACGTGATCCGGAACTGAGCCCCGGCCATTTCGGTCACGGCGGTCCAGGTGCGGACCACAGTGTCCAGATCGTCCGGATGCACGATATCGAGGCGCAACCCCGCTGCATAGGATTCGACAGGACGCCCGAGGATACGTTCCACCGCGGGATTGGCGTATCGCAGGCCGCCACCTGACTCGAACACGATCACGATGTCGCTCGCCTCCTGGACGAGCGCCCGGAACCGCGCCTCGCTTTCCTTAAGGGCGGCTTCCGCCCGGACTCGCTCTACGGCATCCCACGTCAAATCCGCGATTTCCCTGACCAGCGCGATTTCGTCAGCCGTCCAGTCGCGGAGGGTGGCCTGGTTGACGTAGAGGCCAGCCCGCCAGCGGCCGCCGCAAATGATCGGGGCGCCGATCCCGGCGTGGGCGCCGAGGGCGTCGAACGTCGAGTCGGCGGTCAATGGGTCGTTCCAGTCCAAGACGCTGAAGATCCGGCCCGGCAGCGCTTCATCGCGCCAGCCCACGTTGAAATCCGCGCCCGCGAATGTCCCCGTCAACGGCTCCAGCGTCCCGTCGGTCCAGCAGGCCGCAAAGGTCACCGTGCGATCGGGGTTCGTTTCGACCAGCCCAACCCGATTCGCTTTCAGGAACCGTCCGGGGGCTTCCGTGGCCGAGAGCATCAGGGCGGCCGGATCATCGATTTCCCGCTGGGTTTGCATCACGCGCAACGGGAGCGATTGGCGCGCCTCGCTCGCGCGCAGCGCCACTTCGACCCGGCGCCGGTTGGTGATGTCGCGTACGGTCAACAACCGCAGCCATCGGCCCTCGCAGCGAATCCGGCGACCCACAAACTCCACCGGGAAGGTCGAGCCGTCAGCGCGGCAGGACACCAGTTCGCAGGGAATTTCCTCGCCGAGGCGCATCATGTCGAGCGCCAGCGCGTGATCGTTCGGCGCCACGAACTCGAGGGGATTGCGGCCCACGATCGCTTCCGGTTCGAGACCAACCAGGTCGGCGTAGGCCCGGTTGACCGCGACGAAGGTCTCGCCGTCATGAATGATAATCGCCTCAGCCGTACCGTGGAACGGGGTCGAGAAGCTTTCCGCCCGTTCTTCGGTTCCCGCCTCCGCCGCCTTGTACTCGCTGACGTCGCGGGCGTTGATCACGACCCCGCCAACATCCTGGTCGTCCAGAAGATTGGTCAGGGTCACTTCGAACCGGCGCCAGGTTTCGTCCTGGCGCCGGAGCCGCAACTCCCGGCAATCGCTGGCCAGCGGCGCGCGCAATGTTTACAAGCATCTGCCTGGCAAGGGGCGGCCTTCGGGATGCACGAGCCCAAACACATTCCGGCCGGAGGCATCGGCCAGGTCATTCCCAGGCGTGTGACGCAGCGTGGAACTCTGGTAGGAAACGACGCCATCGGTGTCGATGATGGTGATGAGATCGACCCCATGCCTGATCGGCGAGGCGAATCGGCGTTCCTCCCGCCGCGTCGCTTCCCACGCCAGGTGGGATGTCGTCACGTCGCTGACGATCAGGATGGTTCCGCCTCGCGGAACCCTCGCCGACCTGGCGTCCAATGCGTACCGCCGCTCGGCGAATGGCGGACTGCCGTCAAACGTGAGGCTGAACGCCGCCTGCTCGCCCGCCGCGACGCGCGCGATCCCGGCGTCTAGGGCGAGCGCGGCCGGATCGTCACCGAGCGATCGGCAAACGGCCAGGACATCGTCGCCGGGCCCAATGTCGCCGGGCGTGACGTTGTGGCGATTTCCCGCGCCGGTCCACGCGGCATTGACGAGCGTGATGACGCCGGCCCGGTCGAGCAACGCGATTCGGGAATCGAATGCATCCAGGATTTCCTGTGTTTGCCATGTCTCTTCGGTGCCCTTGCGCTCGCTTCCAGTCAGTAATCAGCAAAATATGGCAATGAGCAAGACGATTTGACTCGATGCGTGGCTAGCACGTTTGGGCTAGGCGAGCCATAGACCTTCTGTAATACCGAATAACCGTTATGCCTATAAAAGGGAGCTCCAAGTACCAGACCCTGGCATATCCAAAAATGCCAGGGCGGTGTGGTAATGCTCCGAGAGCGAGGAACGATGAGGATGTTTGAAGGAGTACACGTCCCGGGGGCGGAGCATCTACCCGATGGTCTTATTGTCAAGCGAATCAATGACTGTTAATATGCTTGTATAGTTCCGCCGTTGTTTTCCGCTTCGGAGCCTCCAGATGATTGACCAGCAGCTTTCATATGATGACTTGATCGCGGAGGGTTGGTCGCTCAACGACCACAAGGGCGTTTCCACCCGTCGCTTCACCAGCCTGTGCTTCTCGCTGGTTCGAGACGGCCACCGCCTCGCCACCGTTCAGGGATACGGACCGACGATGGCGGATGCGCGTCTCGTTGCCGCGGCGGAGGCCAACGCCTGGCTTCGCCAAAACGGACGATCCGGACGGGACAGTTCGAAGGACGGGCCGCCAGCGCAGACGATCTGGCTCGAGGCGTAAAGTGGTCGTTGGCAGGCGCTGACTTCGACGGCGAAACGGTTCCGATGGACAGCGAAGTGAAGCCAATCAACCCAGATGCGTCACCAGGCAGTCCCGGTTGAAGCGCATCAATTCGACGCAGGTGTCGACTCGACCGGCGAATGCGTCGGTCAACAGTTCACCGATCTCAACACCATTACCCTGGACGAACACGTCAAGAATCCCGGTGTTGAACTGGGGCTCGGCGAAGATGACGGGAACGTCGTACTGTCGATGACGTTCTGGAGCTGCACTACTTCCCGCGCTGACAGCTCGGCCTCCGGATTCCGAAGCACGACGCCAACGACCTCGAAAGCGTAGCGGGCGGTGAAGCAGGTGTAGGCATCGTGGAACACAACCAGTACTCGTCGCTCCGGCGGGATCGTCGCGAATGACCTCTCGAGGTCGGCGACAAGCTCCCTGAGGGTGGCCGCGTACGTGTCAAGGTTCCGGGCGTACGCGTCGGCATTGGCCGGATCGAGTGCCGAGAGATGCCCGCCAATGGCCGGGAGCCCGGCGATCACCCTGGTGGGATCGAGCCAGATGTGCGGATCGCCTTCGCAGGTCGTGCACGTGGTCGCCGTGATCGATCACCTTGTCGACCTCGATCAAATCCACATGGTCGGTCAGCCACAACTCGGTCACTCCGGCATCGCTCACCCCTCGCTGCCAACCGCCGCTCTCCACGAACGGTTCGAGGTTGGCCCCGACCGAAATGAACGTATCCGCCCCGGTCGCCCGGACGATATCCTGCGGCGATACTTCCCAGGTGTGGGGATCGGCGTTTTCAGGCATGACGGCGAAGACGTCGGCGCGGTCACTGGTCACGTTGCGCACGATGTCGGCCAACAGGGGCGTACTGACGGCAACCTGCAGCCGATCATCCTGGGCGAATACCGAAGGAGCGGGCACAGAGACCGTCGTCTGGACGAAAAGTGCGATCAGGAGCATGACGCGCAGCCTGCGCATGGGCCATATCCTTCGATGGCATCGCGTGGAGGTTGACGATGGCGGGGGCGGCTCGATGACGCCGGGCTTGCGCCAACCGGCGACGCCCTTGAAGGTGGGCGGCGATGTCGACGCCCACCTCAAGGTACGTGCCGGAATGAGACTACCGCCCCCAGAGATCGACCGGCGTCACGCCCGGCTCGATGACGGCCAGGAATCCGTCGTAGCCGCTGAGCGGCAGGTCGATCGCGATTTCGGCAATTTCCACCCGTTGCTCGAGGTCGAAAACCTTGATGGACCGATCGCCATTGATCGAAACGAACCCGTACCGGCTGTCGGCCGTGATCGCCGTGGCGTAGGTGTCCTTGTCCGTCACGTCTTGACCGGGAACGGCGGCGTTCGAGGGCGTGGCGATTGACATCGTGGCCGTCACCGATCCGAACGTGGACGACGTCGCGTCGGCATCCACCAGGTAAACCGTGCCACCATCGGCGTTGTAGCCGGCCCAGATCGCGTAACGTTCGCTCAGGCCCGAGCGATACCCGAAGTTCCCGGTACCCACCTCGATCCGGACGGCGGAGAGATCGGCCATGTTGGTGACATGGTTGGAGTTGATGTTGTCCGCCCAAAGCGTGGGATCGTCGAGACCGGGAGCGAGCAGGCCGAAGATGTGCCCGCCGTCGGCGGTGACGCGTGGACGCGCGTTGCGCCCGCCGGTGAGGCCGTCCACATCCCACGGGATTTGGGTCAGGTACTCGGCGGCGTTCGGCTGGGCATCGAGCACCTCGAACCCGGTTCCCGGCGCCGTGGTGTAGAAGATGCGGCCATTGACGGCGTCGGTGGCCCCGCCGTGGGATCCGAGTTCCACTTCAACCGTGTTCAGTGGCTCGGTTTCACCGGCCAGGAGATCGTCGAGCAGGTAGGACTTGATCTGGCCGCCGACGGCAACGTAAACGTTGAGCGGATCGTTGAGGAGCCAGGCGGTGAGTTCCTCCGGCTCGTTGAGCTCGAACTCGAGCGAGGTGTTCCCGAACGTCGCCAGGTCGACGATGTTGAGGAACTGGGAGGTCTCGGAATCCTGCAGCGAGCCGATCGCCACGTGGCTGAAGGTTGGACTGGCAGCCATCCAGGCGACGCCGCCGCCGAAATCTGCCGCCACACGTTGGCTAATCGCCGGAACGCCCGCCTCGTCCACACTCAAGGCGACAACCTCGTTGTTGGCGGCATCGGCGAAGACGAAGCGGCCATCCGGGAGTAGCAGCGCTCCCGCATGCGTGCCGAAGGTGACGCCGTCGAGCGTGCCAGCCAGCGTGAAATCGGGAATCGCGTAGACGGCGACGGCGCTTTGGCTTCGATCGCCAACGAAGAGATACCGTCCATCTCCTCCGCTCACCGGAGACGCGACGGGCGAGGCCTGCAGCGTCGCCTGGGCGCGAGCTCCCGGCGCGAGCGGGCCAGAGCCAGCCGCGATGGCCAGGGACGCGAGGGACGCAAGGGCCGCCCCACCCAACGCTCGGCGGTTCGCCTTCCACCTGACGACATTCTTGAGTTCGACCGATTGACCCATGGTGACAACTCCCTGTTCGTGACCGTGACGTAGTGATACTATGTATCACTTAGGCGGCTCACTATGCAACGGCCTTGCAGCCAGTGTCAAGGTGGAAAGACACCCGATATACCCTCCTTGACACCGGAGTCGTTGCTGTTTTATTGATACTCAGTATCATATCTTCTCGTCGCCCGATGTTCTCAGGATCTGTCCATGGTTGATGTTCTCCTGCCGCGTCTCGACACCGAAGATCTTCCGATCGCCATCATTGGCGCCGGCCCCATCGGGTTGGCTGCCGCGGCGCATTGCGTAGAACGGCAAGAACCGTTCGTCATCGTCGAGGCAGGATGTGGCCCGGCCACATCCATGCGGGCCTGGTCGCACGTTCCGCTTTTCACCCCGTGGCGCTACAACGTTGATCCCGTCGCGGTCTCCTTGATGGAAGCAAGCGGCTGGTCGATGCCTGATCCCGAGGCGTTTCCCACCGGCGGGGACCTGGTCGAACGCTGGCTCGAGCCCCTCGCCCGGCATCCCACGATCGGGCCGCACATTCGCTACGGCCAACGGGTTTACGCCATCACGCGGGAGACGCTCGGCAAACTCGACGAAGAGCGGGAAGACGATCCATTCGTCCTCGATACGGTCGACCCAGCGGGTCGAACGACCCTGATCCGGGCCCGCGCCGTGATCGACGCCTCCGGCTGCTGGAATACACCCAATCCGTTGGGCTGCAACGGACGATCCGCGCCCGGCGAGATCGAACTCAGCGATCACATCTTCTACGGCGTACCGGATATCTCAGGCGAAGATCGCGAGCGGTACGCCGGACAGCGGACCCTTGTGGTTGGCGGCGGCCATTCGGCCTTCCATTCCCTCCTGCGCCTGGCCGCCCTCTCAGGAGAACAACCCACAACCCGAGCACTCTGGGCGCTTCGAGGGAAAACCGCCGCCCCAACGGGCTGCGATGTCGATGAACTGACTGAGCGAATCATGGTGCGGCGCGAGATCGACGCATTACTCCAGAACGCCGCTATCGACGCCTTTCCCGGGTCGCGGGTAACGCGCCTGGAGCGGTCGCCAGACGGCATCGTAGCCTGGTCTGGAGGAACATCCCTGCCGCCGGTCGACCAGATCATCGTCGCCACCGGGTTCCGCCCGGATCACGGCATCGCTCGCGAGCTCCGGCTCGATGTCCATTCCGTCTTCGAAACGACCTATGCCCTGGCCCCACTGATCGACCCCACCGTCTCCGCGTGCGGCACGGTTCCGCCGCATGGAGCCGTCCAGCTCGCCCATCCCGAACCGGACTACTACGTCGTTGGGATGAAGAGTTATGGCCGGGCGCCCACCTTTCTCCTGTTGAACGGCTACGAGCAGGTCCGATCGGTGGTCTGCGCCCTCACCGGCGATCCGGCGGCGCTGACCGTCGCGCTCCAACTCCCGGAACGGGGCCTGTGCGCGGCCTGCACGGCGTTCCTCGATGAGCGCGAAGAGGCGGCGTGCGGTTGTGACGACGAAGATTCCGGCGGCGATCCCTGTTGCGCCACGCCCGCCAGTGAGCTAGCTCCCGAACTTCACGGCGTTGCCGCTGATTGACGTGACCAAGCCATCGCTCCAATCAAACTGCTCGCCACTGGCCCACTCAACGGGAATCGATGAATCTCATGTTCCACCGAATCTCCGATCTCCTCTCCCCGGCCTGGACCACACTGCTGCTCTTCGGCGCAATAATCACGGGTTCGCTGATCGGCCTGGTGTCCGGTTCGACCGGCGCAGCGCTCGGCGACGGCGTCGATTACAGCGTCCTCAGCCTCATATTCCTGCTCTTCCTCGAGCTGCGATGGCGACGGTTCTCGTTCCAACGAGGCGACGCACGGTTCGTCCTGCTCGCCTGGTGCGCGAACTTCCTGATCGTGCCCGCCATCGGCTTCCTAATCGCCTCCATCTTCCTGGCGGGAAAACCGCTTTTCTTCACCGGCGTGATCATCTATTTCATGGCGCCCTGCACCGACTGGTTCCTCGGCTTCACCCGCCTGGCCCGCGGCAACACCAGGCTGGGGTCGCTCCTGATTCCGATCAACCTGACCACGCAGCTGGTGCTCTACCCGGTCTACCTGAGCCTCTTTACGCAGTGGCAGTCGGGGTTCGACATCGTAATCGCGCGGGATACCCTTCTGGAGTGGTTCGTGGTTCCGCTCTTCGCGGCACGGGCCCTGCAACTATTGCTTCTGCGGACGCTGCCGCCCAACCTCTTTGGGAGAACGCTGGACGCGGTCACCAGGGTCATCCCCTTCGTGATCGCGCTGCTGGTGATCCAGATCTTCGCCGCCAACATCTCCGTGATTGCCGATAACCTGTCCGTCTTCGCGTTGATCCTCACCGCCGTCTCCGTGTTCTTCATCGCAACCTGGGTGATGGGCGATAGGCTCTCGCATCGATTCCGCCTGTCGTACCCGGACCACGCCCTGCTCATCATGACCACCGCCGCCCGCAATGCGCCGTTGATGCTCGGCGTTACGGTGGCGGCAATTCCGAACGAGCCGCTCATTTACGCCGCGATCGTCATCGGCATGCTCGTCGAGTTCCCCCATCTGGCGACGCTGACGCACCTACTGAACCGGCTGCGGAACAGAAGCGCGGTACAACCAGTCCCCCGGTCACTCAGCACCCGCCTGGGAGAGGTAGCGATACGCGATGGATGACGCCCCTGCGTGATTCCAGCACGTCTCCTGAAATGTTCGCCCGACGACGAAAGCGACTGCTCATGCTCGTGAATACATCAGCCAATCGACCAATCTCCGACGCCAACCGGCTTGACGACCGCCCGTTCCGGCTGCCCTCAGAAATCCTCAAGCCCGCCAATCGCCTGCTCGAACAGCAATTCTGGCTCTGGGGCTGCGACATTCGTCGGCCCGAGGGCAACATCCTGACCCAATTGGGCTTCGAGAAGATCAAGGCGCCAGCGGCCACCGGACTCACCACGAGCCAGTATCGCTGCCCGCTGAGCATGACCTGCTCGATCGCGCTCTGGGGATTCGGCGTCTGCCTCGGCGATGCCGCGCTCGGGTCGATCTTCGTACCCCGGGCCGCGCTACTTCCCCGTAGCTGTCACACAGTCATCGACACCGTGACGGCTTGGGAACCAGCCTGGTTCGACCGGCTTTCGCCGCCAGCCGCCATGCGGGATGTCATGCCCTGCTACCAGCTCGTAGAGCAGCTCATCGAATGGATCGCCTGGTACGAGCAGCGCGTGATCGACATCGCGGGTCAAGCGCACCGCCAACGTTCGATCGAGACCTGGAAGCGGCCGGTCCCCAACGCCGCTCCGCTCGAGGATCAATGGCGGGCTCTTGGCCTTGCGCTTCGAACGGAGCGCTGGTAATCAAGGCATGGCGAGCTAACCCGCGGCCATGTCCTGGCCCTTCCACTGCATCGAGTAGAGGTTGTCGTACATCACATCAGTTCGTCGTGCATGCCAACCAGTCATTGCGTCTTCGCGCAATGGGGCTGCTGGCTGGCGTCGGGAAGCGTGACGGTCACGACGAGACCACCACCACGGCGTGGAACGATGGTGAGGGCGCCGTGGTGAACCTTCGTGATGCGAGAAACGAGCGCCAGGCCAAGGCCGTACCCACGCGTTTCCCGGACCCCATGGCTCACTCTTCCACGACCGCGCACCAGGGGTTCGCTGAGTTGCGCGGCAACGTCTGGAGTGTAGACAGCGCCGGTGTTCTCGACCCGCAGCGACACGGTCGATTGTCGTCGCTCGTGAGCCAGTGAGACATTGGCGTGACCATTCACGACATTGTGCCGAATCGCGTTCTGGATCAGATTGGAGGCAAGCTGGGCCAGAAGCGTCGCGTCGCCGACCGTCCAGGCCTCCTCAACGCGGATGTCGATCCGCACGTCCCGCTGCTCCGCTTCCTCGGCCTGCTCCGCGACCGCGTACCGCACAATACCTTCCACGTTCACGAGTTCCGACGATGCGGTGAGCGGGTGGGCGTCGGCAAGTCTCAGCAACGCTTCCGTCAATCCAATGGCGCGGGCGTTGGTGATGCCGAGCCGATCGATCAGGGTTGGATAGTCCTGCCCACCGGGATCGCGCCGGGCGACATCGAGCAGCGTTGCGGTAATCGCCAGCGGCGTGCGCAACTCGTGGGAGGCGTTCGCGGCGAACCGCTCCTGCGCCGCAAACGCGTCCTCCAGCCGCTCGAGCATACCGTCGACGCTGTCCGCAAGTTGCCGGAATTCGTCGTTGCGCCCCGACAGGTGAATGCGATGATCGAGCCGTCCAGCCGCCGCGACCTGGACGGCATCGTTGATGCGCACCAACGGGCGCAGCACCCAGCCTGCGAGGAACCATCCGCCAATCGTCCCATTCACCGCCAGCGCCACGAAGATCGTCATGGAGACATCGACGACCGCCTCGAGAATCTCCCCCGCGACGCGACGCCGGCGCCTGCGTCGCGGGGGTTAGCCGCCGTGAGGGGATAGTCAGGCACATACCGCAGGACGACGTAGACCCCGAGCAATGTGACCCCCCCGGCCACAACCAGGAACACCGCATAGCTGAGGGCCAGACGCACGCGAGGGCTCATCCTGCGTCGCTTCACGGCTCTGTCGCGGGGATACCAAGGCGATACCCGGCGCCCGGTACGGTGCGGATCAGGTTCGGTTCACCGAGCGCCTTGCGGAGCGTCGACATGGTCACCCGTGGTGCGCTCGTCATCACGTCGGCCTGGTCGTCCCACGCCTTTTCGAGAAGGGTTTCAGCGCTGACCACGCCGCCGTTGGCGCGCATCAGGAGTTCGAGCACCGCGAACTGTTTTCGGGTCAGTTTGACGTAGCGTCCCGCCCGGAAGACTTCCCGCCGGAATGGATCGAGCCGGAGATCGGCGACCTCCATGACGGGTTGGGCAATAGCTGGCGGTCGCCTCGCCAACGCGCGAAGGCGGACGATCAGTTCTTCGAGCGCAAACGGCTTGGTGAGGTAGTCGTCGGCGCCGAGCGCGAATCCTTCCACCTTATCCTTCACCCTGGCCGCCGCCGTCAACATGAGCACGCGCACCGCCGGGTAGTCGCGGGCGATGATCCGGGAAACCTCATCCCCAGGGATGCCCGGGATGTCGCGATCGAGGATCACGATATCGTAGTCATGCGTGGCGATTCGCTCCACGGCATCGGCGCCGTCGAGGGCGACATCTGCGGCGATGGCCTCGTGCCGGAGCCCGGCCTGGAGCGCCTCCGCCAGGAACTCCTCGTCCTCCACGATCAGCACGCGCATCCTGATTTTTCCTGTATCACGCCCACCTGCCGTCCCTCCCCGCGAACCGATTCTGGACCAGGGCATGTTGCGGAATTGTATGGATTTCCCCAAACGGTGGCGAAACACCCCAGCCGGTACGGTGGGGCCAGTCATTGGGAACTGGTCCCGATGTTGAAGCGAAAGGTATCCCATGCTCGTTACGTCAACAAGATCGAGGTGGTTCACGGGATTGGCGGGTCTGCTCGCACTTGCCCTCATGCTGATTCTGGCGACCGGCGCGATCGCCGCCGTCTGGATCGACCCGCAAGCAGCCGACAACGACGTCGGTGAGCATGGCGTCAATGAGTCGCCGCTCGATGCTGTGACGCGTACACCCGTGTCCTCGACTCCGGCGTCTGCAACCCCATCGCCGATTGGCGTCGCGGACGGCTACATCGCCGATGGGGTCGTGCTCTCCCCGTTCGACACCGACCACCCAGCCATCGCGAACCTCGACCCGGATCTGGTCGAAGCCGTTCAGGACGCGTCACTCGACGCCGAAGCCGAAGCCGAGGGAATCGAGATGGTCGTCAATTCCGGGTGGCGGAGTGAACGATACCAGCAGGCGCTGCTCGACGAGGCCATCGTGACCTACGGCAGCGAGGAGGCGGCGCGCAAATGGGTGAACACCCCGGACCGGTCGACCCACGTGACGGGCGAGGGGATTGATATCGGGCACACGGACGCCGACTACTGGCTGATCGAGTACGGCTTCCGGTACGGCCTTTGCCAAACCTACGCGAACGAGATCTGGCACTTCGAGCTGGCCGTCGCCCCTGGAGGAACTTGCCCGGCACCCCTGGCGGACGCGAACAAGCCGGCGCCGGAAGAAACGGATTGAGCACGCGGAGACGTCACATGCCTTTGTCGGCGGACCAACCGCCGACGCGGCCAAGGGAGGGAGTCGCCTCCCTTGGCCGCCGACGTGCGGGCTCAATCGGCGGCCATGTCCTGGCCCTTCCATTGCATCGTGTAGAGGTTGTAGTAGAC
>JBGTNF010000031.1:0-6841 GCA_041743205.1 Thermomicrobiales bacterium
GCCGCCCGGGACGCGCTGGAAATCGAGCCCGAAAGCGATGGCGGCAGGTTCGGCAAGCCAACGATCCAGGTCCGTCTGATCGATCGTGGTGAGGTCCGCGACGACGTCGAAGCGACGTTGTGGAACAGCCTCGAACAGCACGCCGACAACGGAGTCGTGTCCAGCAAGAACCTCGCCCGGGCGGCTCGCGAAAGTGGGGCGGTGCGCGCGGCGGTCACGGAGCAAATGCGGTCCAAGGGATGGCTGGACGAGGGCGCTGGCGGCAGGAAGGCGGCCCTGATGACGATTGCAATCATCGCCTTCGTCCTGGCCATCGTCAGCGTGGTGGTCGCCGCCGTCGGCGAGAACTGGCTGCCCGTCCCCGGAATCGTCGCGCTGGTCGCCCTAAGCGTGGCGGCGGTCGTCATGTTCGGCTGGTATTCCGGGTTGAACCGGGCCGGGCAGGAAGCGGCGCTTCCGTGGAAGGCCTATCGTGATGGAGTCAAGCGGGCCGCAAAAGACGATGCGGTGGCCCTCGACCTCGACGCCGTGTTGGCCGACGCCGTGGCTTTCAACCTTGGAACCGCGCTGGACAGCCGGCTGAAAGCGGCGAACGAATCGGGGGCGACGCTGCGAGCCTTCACGTCCACGACCGGCGCCCGGCAAGACCTGAACACGGGCGCAGCGTTCCCGTGGTGGATCGCCTTCTCATCGCTCACCTCCCCGTCCAGCGGCGCCGCGAGCACCGGGACGGTCAGTTCCGGGGGGGCGGGCGGCGGCGGAGGAGCCGCCGGCAGCACGTAACGCCGATCGTCCGTTGCGCGGACGTCCCAGGCATACGAGAATCGGGTAGGTAATCGACCATCATTGGTAACGGCCGTCGCGGGCCTGCAAGGGCAGCGAAGCGTTAGCGAGTCGTTTCAGCCCGAGTCCCGTCCATATTCGTGGTTTCCGTCCTGAAGAGATCCGGGCGGACACACGAATTGACAACGCCTTGTTGCGGAAGACGTCAACGTCGGTCGACTCTGGTCCGCCCCTACGAATTCCGTTCACATCGAATCCTGCGAGTTTCGTATCCAGCGCGATTCGGCGTAGACCGCACCGCACCAGATATTGCTCGGCCAGAGGCGGAGGTAGAGTTAAGGAAATGTTTACGCTAGGCTTGGCGGCAGCGAGCCATCGTCCGATGCCGCTCGGTAGCCGAGAGACGCCGCGTGATCACGAGCGCCCTTTCCTCAGTCGAAACCCCGGTACCATCACTCTCCGCTGGCGATGCCCTGGCGAGAAAATTCGCGGCGACATCGTTCGAGGCAACGGTCGAGCCGGAGTCTCCGGCGACCAGCAATGTCCGGCAGCAGCGCGTTTTCCGGTGGCTGGTGTTCGGGATGTTCGCGGTCTACATCGGTGGGGCAGTGGCGTTCTTCATCTGGCGCGGGCAATCGTTCCGGCCGGACAACTGGGCGCTCTTCCTGCTGGTCGGAGCCTTGCTGCTGGGCCGCGTCGGGCCCTTCCTGCGGGACTGGATCCCGTTCGTGCTGCTCGTCTTCGGCTACGAGTTCCTGCGCGGCGTGGCCGGGCAATTCGTAACCGGCGGGGGCACGGTTGGCGACCGGGCGCGGGAAGACCTGCCGAACGTACGAGTCGAGAACCTGGTTGATTTCGATGTCGCCCTGATGTTCGGCCGGGAACCGGTGTCGACGCTCCAGGGGTGGCTCTACACGCCCGGCGATCCGCGCTGGTGGGATTACCTGGCGCTGGTCGTCTACTCGATGCACTTCGCGCTGCCCTGCATCTTCGCCTTCCTGCTCTGGGTGACGAACAAGGCACGCTTCTGGCAATTCACGATCGCGTTCTGCCTGATGACCTACTCCGCCTTCGCGTTCTTCCTCTTCTACCCGGCGGCCCCGCCATGGCTGGCGAACAGCTGGGGCGTGGTCAGCGGGATCGGCTGGCCGGCCGGATCGGTGACGGCCAACATTGGGGTCGCGCCGATCGAGGCGCTGGACACCGTCTCGATCTGGCAGAACGCGAGCCCCCACCCTGTCGCCGCCATGCCCTCGCTGCACGCCGGGTTCCCGTGGCTGATCCTGCTCTTCGCGGTCAAATACTTCCGCTGGCGGGGGTTGGTCGTGCTGCCCTACAACGCGGCGCTCTGGTTCGCGGTCGTCTACCTCGCCAACCACTGGGTGGTCGACATCCTGGCCGGGATGGCGTGGGCGACGCTCGCGTTCGTCATCGTCGAGTGGGGTTGGAACCGGCTGGTGGCGAGTGAAGGAACATTCCTGCCGGCGCCAGTCCGGGCGGTGGCCAGTGAGGTGAACCTGACGGTCGTCCAGCCGGTGGCGGACGTGCTGGCGCCGGTCTGGAACGCGCCGGGCCGGGCCCGCCGGACGATCCGGGCCAAACTCACACCGACACGACGGGCGCGTTAGCAAGGCATGGACCCAGACCGCGGCGCCCAGCGCCGAACTCTCACGGTGCCCGAGCCCTTTTCACTGGCGGAAACGTGCGGTCCCGTGCACTGGACCACCGGTCGCTCGCCCCGGCACGCCTGGCGCGACGGCTGCCTGACCTGGATCGGGTGGGAGGGCGAGCGGGTCGCCTGGCGCACGGCAATCCAAACCGGCCCAGCGGAAGTGGACATAATGGGCACCGCGTTGCCGGCGTTCGACGCGGCATGGGGGCAGGCGGTGTTCGGCGTGGACATCGTCTTGGCCACCTACGACGACCCGGTGATCGCCGCCCATGCGGCACGCTTTCCGGGACTTCATCCCTACTGCGACGGATCCGTGTTCGACGGGATCGTGACGGCGATCGTGGGCCAGAGCATTTCGGTAGCGGCGGCGGCGGTGACCCAGGCAAAACTGGCGGCGCTCTTTCAGGAACCGACCTTGCTCGACGGCGCCGCCTACCGCCCCCTGCCGCATCCAATGCAACTGGCCGAGGCCACCGACGAGCTGGTTCGGTCGAGCGGCGTGACCTGGCGGCGGGCGGCGGCGATCCGGTTCGCGGCGATGGAGTTCCTGGCCGGGAACCTGCCAACGGACCGCTTCGCCTGCGAGGAGCCGGAGGCGACGGTGACCGAGTTGATGAAGCTGCCGCTGGTGGGGCGCTGGACGGCGGAATCGGTCGTGCTCTGGGGAGTGGGGGCCCCGAACGCGCACCCAACCGGCGATGTCGCCCTGCTGCGGGCGGCAAGGGCGGCGTACGGGCAGCCGGACCTGACGCTCAAGGAGCTGGACGTGCTGGCCGAGCAGTGGCAGCCGGCCCGGGGTCTGGCTGCGCGATTGCTATGGACGGACCTCTTCGGCCCGGCGCCAGTTGGGTGACTCCATTTGACGGTACAGGACATCCGGCTAGCGTCGATTGGAGCGGGCGATCACACAGGATCGCCTCTACGAGATGCGTGAATCATCTTCATAGAGCCAGCGTTGCATAACGGTGACGGGGGACGCTTCGTAGCCGATGCGGCGGTAGAAGTCGAGGACGCCTCCGTTGGCAGCGCGAACCATGAGCTGGATCTTGCGCACGCCGCGCTCGCGCAGCCACGTTTCGGCCCCGGTCACCAACGCGGCGCCGAGGCCCCGGCGCTGCTTGGCTGGATCGACCGCGAGGTAGTAGACCCAGCCCCGGTGGCCATCGTGCCCAACCATCACCGAGCCCATGATCGCGACGGCATTGTGGATGATCAGGACATCCGAGCCGGGCTTGCCGAGAGCGAAATCGAAATCCGCATCCGGCGGATTGTGGGGCACGACCAGCCCGCAGGCGCGCCAGAGCGCGACGACGGCGTCGCGGTCGGTGGCTGTCGCCGGTTGTACCTCGACGGGCATAGTCAGCGGGGGTTCCGTTGGCATGGGACCTATCTCCTGCGAACCTTGGCCTTCGATCTTAAATGGACCTTTATGGCTGTGGGGATCGTGGTGACCGTCGCCCTGACGCACTCGTGGCGGGGGCGGGGCCGGAGAACAGGCTTGGTGACGGCAGGACCCTCAGGCGAACCCCTCAGGTGGATCAGCCTCCTCGATTTTTGGACCGAACCGCTCCCGCAAACGAACGAGTCCCGGACCGAAAGAGGCCTCGAGCGTCTCCCGGTGCGTCAACAGCAACTCCGCGATGTACAAGTCGTGTTTGATCTGCTCCGTAATGGGCATAACCAGGCCTGGATGGCGAGACCACGCGGCTCGGCTCTCTTCCTCCAGCGACACGATCCCGGCAACGATCTCGGCGTCGTCGACGCTCAGGATGACCCAGCGCCCCCCATACTCCCTGGTGATCTGCTCGGCTCCGGGCTCATGCCGATACACTCGCGCGAACCGATAGTCTGGGTCGCCGTAGGCAATCACGATCACCTCCACGTCACGTCCGGCCGCAGCCGCAAGGTCATCCCTGAGTTCCGGCGCATCTTCCGCCCAAACCTGGAGCAGCACGCGCTGTTGCGCCCGGCCGACAACCTCGCGCACCCGCTGCAAAATCTCCTCCCGCCCGGTGATGTCCCAGATCACGCCCCGGTTCGCGGTGCTCGACACATAGCGGGCCAGGCCGGACTCCGCTGCCCGGATGGACGCCTCCACCTCGCGACGGCGTAGCGCGATCAGTTCCTGCGGCGACAGCGGCCCGTACTTGGTCGGATCGCCGTGGCTTGCCAGCACCGCGCCGGAGGCAATCAGCCCCTCCAGCACCTCGTAGACCTTGGAGCGCGGCACGCCCGACAGCCGGGCAACGCCATAACCTGTTAGCGGCGACTGTTCCAATAACGCCAGGTACGCCTTTGCCTCGTACTCCGTAAAATCGAGTTGTTGCAAGGTGCGCACCAGGTCGGATTTCACGTATCTAACCCCTGTTCAAGTCCTTAACGCTTCACCACAGTATTGTCCTAGCCTACCGCGTTGACGACCGCCCTGGCACCTGTTGCGTTTTAGTGACTACTAGAGTAGCCTCTAATTGAGAGAGGTTTGATGTACTTCGTCAGGAATGCCTTGAAGCTGGGCCCGGAAGCGTGGCGGAAGGAACCTGAGGATGCCGGTCAAGGTCACCGTGTTTACTATGCCTCTTTCCCCGAGAATTATCTCTAGACGACATCTCTGCCTGCTTTCGGTGGGGGCCGCAGTCCTGCTCTGGAGTACGTCCTTCGTTGCAACGAAGCTCGCCTTGGTGGACATTCCGCCGCTGACGCTGGCTGCGTTCCGTTTCTGGTTGGCGGCCGGCCTGCTCGTCACCATCGTGGCTGCGTCGGGCCGGCTGGCACGACCGTCCCCGGTCGATACGCTGCGATTCATCGCGGGAGGCCTGCTGGGGATCACCGCCTACTTCTCCCTGGAAAACCTCGGCGTCCATTTCGCCACCGCGGCGGACGCGGCCCTGTTGGTCGCGTCCTACCCGGCCATCACACTGCTCCTGGAAGCACTCGTCCACCGCAGCGCCGTTTCGTGGTCTCGGCTGGCCGGCGCCGGCGTGGCCATGATCGGCGTGGCCCTCATCGTGTCCAACGGCCTTGGCCAGGCCAGCGGTGACCGGCGCGTCTTGGGCGATGTGCTGCTCGTTGCCGGCGGGATCGTCTGGGCTCTGTACACCTTCGTGACGCGCCGCTCGCTGCAAACCTTTCCTGTGCTCACCGTGACCTGCTACCAAACCGTGGCCGGGGCCGTGGCGTTCCTGCCGCTGGTGTGGATCGAACAGGATCGCTGGCAGGCGCCCTCCGGCGGGTCGGTCCTGGTCACGGTCTACCTGGGCGTCTTCTGCTCCGTGCTGGCTTTCCTACTCTATGCCCGGGGACTCCGGGGTTTGGATGCCGGCACGGCGGTCGGGCTGATGAACCTCGTGCCGGTTTTCGGACTCGTTCTTGCCCTGCTCGTGCTCAATGAGCCCGTGCGGTTCGTGCAGGTCGCAGGTGGCCTCATCGTGATCGCCGGCGTTGGACTGAGCGTCCGCCAAACACCTTGAACGGGCAGCCATAAGCCAAACAACAACGGGAGGCGCCGACCATGCAAACGAACGACCAATCCATAAAGGACAACACCCTGAGATTCGAGACCAAGCTCGTCGTCATCCTCCGCGATGACCTGGCGACGTGGCAGAAATTGAATGCCACCCTCTTTCTCGTGAGCGGCATCGCGGCCACTGACCCGGCGACGGTGGGTGAACCCTACGCGGATGCATCCGGAGCGCGCTACCTGCCGATGTTCCGCCAGCCCGGGCTCGTCTTCGAGGCCAGTCGCGAGGAGCTTCGACGCGCCTTCGGTCGAGCCACGCAGCGCAGCGTCGACCTCGCGATATTCACTGACGAACTCTTTGGCACACCCCACGACGAGGCCAACCGGGCAGCGGTAAGCTCCGTCCGCTCGACGGATCTTTCGTTGGTTGGGATCGCCTTCCGAACCGACCGTCGGGTCGCCGACAAGGTCGTCAAAGGGCTTAGGCTTCACCGTTAGGGGAGAGATCAGCCGTCGGCGATCGTCTCGATGCCGAGCCGGTCAGACTGTTCTCGAAGCTCCTCCTCAACAACCGATCCTTCGTCGACTGTGACATCACACGTCACAGCGTCATCGAACGCGGGAACTGCGACAGCTTTCTCGAAACGGTATGATGGCCCACATGGGCTGGCTCGGTTGGCAGCAGGTCCGGATTCGTGTGCAGGGGAGCGTCGCAAATGACCAATGGTCCCAGGGCGAACAACCGTCTTCAGGAAGCGCGCCGGCAACTGGCGAACGGCGAGATCGATCGCCGGCAGTTCATGGTTCGGGCTGGCGCGCTCGGTCTCGGCGCAGCCGCGATTTCGATGATCGTCCAGAACACGGCGCTCGCGCAAGAGGCGTCGCCCCAGGCCTCGCCGGCCGCGACGCCGGTGGTGGCTGGCGGCTAC
>JBGTNF010000032.1:0-3292 GCA_041743205.1 Thermomicrobiales bacterium
CCGCGAACGCCGACGATCGTGCAGCCGCTGCCGCCGGACGCCGCCGCCAGCAACCTGCCCCGCGTCGGGCCATCGGTCGCCCGCTTGCTGGAGCAGCTGATCCACGGGAAGAACGAACCGAACCGCACGGTCACGATCGAGGATGTGCTCCGGATTTCGCCCCGGCGCTACATCGACTACTCCAACCTCACGAAAATCGGCGAGATGTTGGGTCCGGTCGGCGACGTGACAATCGCCGGCGACGTGGTCGATATCCGGGAGCAGTACGGCCGGGCCCGCCCCTTCACCGTCGCCCGGATCACCGACGGCACGGGCACGCTGCGCCTCGTCTGGTTCAGCACGTTCATCAGCAAGCAGCTTGCCGAGGGGGAGAGGATCTACGCCAGCGGGACGATCCAGGGCGGCTACAACGGGCTCGAAATCGTCAGCCCGGAATGGGAAAAGGCCGATGGTCCGAACCTGGTCACCAACCGGATCGCCCCGGTCTACCCGTTGACCAAGGGGCTCTACCAGAAAACGATGCGGGTCATCACCCGCAACGCGCTCGACTCGACCCGAAGCAGGCTGGTCGACTGGCTGGCCGAGGCCCGGCCTTACCTGGACGACGCGGTGGACCTGCCGCCGATCGACATCGCCTACGAACGCCTCCACTACCCGGAGTCGATGGACCAGGTGGCGGCCTCGAAGCGGCGGCTAAAGTTCGAGAACCTCTTCCTGCTCCAGCTCGGGCTCGTCCACCGCAAACAGGCGATCCAGGCCAGCCCCGGCCAACCCTTGGCGGTCGACCGCGACGCCGTGGAGCGGTTCCGGGAGACGCTGCCGTTCACCCTCACCGGCGCCCAACAGCGGGTGATCGAGGAGATCCTGAGCGATATCCGCCAGCCGACGCCGATGACGCGCCTGCTCCAGGGGGATGTCGGGTCCGGCAAGACGGCCGTCGCCGCCACGATCGCCCTCGTCGCCCGCGACAACGGCAAGCAAACCGCCTTCATGGCCCCGACCGAACTGCTCGCCGAACAGCACGAGCGCAGCCTGGCCCGGCTCTACGCCGGCCTCCCCGAACACCAGCGCCCGATGATCGCGCTGCTGACGGGATCGACGCGCGCCAAACGGCGGCGCGAAATCGACGAGGCGATGACCGCCGGGGAGATCGACATCCTGGTCGGCACCCACGCGCTGGTGCAGGACGCGGTGTCGTTCGGCGACCTGGCGCTGGCGATCGTGGATGAGCAACACCGTTTCGGCGTCAAGCAACGCGCCCTGCTGGCCCAAAAGGCCAACAACCTCCAGCCCCACATGCTCTCGATGACGGCCACGCCGATCCCGCGCACGCTCAACCTGGTGCTCTCGGGCGATCTTGACGTCTCGATCATGGACGAGCAGCCAGCCGGCCGGATCCCGATCGAAACCAGGCTCTACCGCAAGCCGCAACGCGCCGACGCCTATCGCCTGGTGCGGGAGGAAGTCGAGCGCGGGCATCAGGTCTTCGTGATCTGCCCACTGGTCGAGGAGTCGGAGACGATCGAGGCCAAGGCCGCGGTCGAGGAAGCGCAGCGTCTGAAAGA
The DNA here is from genome assembly GCA_041743205.1 of Thermomicrobiales bacterium. GTDB lineage: Bacteria > Chloroflexota > Chloroflexia > Thermomicrobiales > UBA6265 > JACCYX01. The sequence continues at coordinate 1,566 of JBGTNF010000032.1, forward strand.
GCAGGTCTTCCCGGACCTCCGGATCGATGTCGTCCACGGCAAGATGGCGTCGAAGAAGAAGGACGAGGTGATGACCGCGTTCCGGGACCACGCTTTCGACATCCTGGTCTCGACCTCCGTGATCGAGGTCGGCATCGATATCCCGAACGCGACCGTGATGATGATCGAGGGCGCCGACCGTTTCGGGCTCTCCCAGCTCCACCAGTTCCGAGGCCGGGTCGGGCGCGGCGGCTCGAAGAGCTACTGCGTATTGCTGGCCGACGATTCGACCGCCGGCGGCGAAGCCCGCCTCCAGACGATGGTCGCCACCAACGACGGCTTCGTGCTGGCCGAGGCGGACCTGGAATTGCGCGGTCCGGGCGATTTCATGGGCACGCGCCAGAGCGGGCTGCCCGAGCTGGACTGGCTGGACGACGGGTTCGATGCGCGCCTGATCGAGGTGGCCCGGGCGGCGGCGATCCGGTTGCTGGCCGACGACCCGTCCATCGACATCCGCCGCTTCCCCCGCCTCAAGCCACGCTTGCAGCAGTACTGGGCCACCGCGAGCACGACCGTGATCGACACCTCGAAGTCGTGAGCTGCTGACAATGCGACCACCCAACCGTCATTCCTCGCTGGCGCTCGACATGACGGTTGGTGGGCGACATCGTAGGGAGGGTACCCCGGTCGCACACCGGACCTGGCCGGTCGCATTCCAGGGTGTCCGCCCGGATTTGGGCGAACCGAAACCTGCCGTTCGCCGGCATCCGGGCGGACACATGATCGACAAGATCCGGTTGCGAAGGAGCCGCACGCGGTCGATCAAGGTCCGCCCCTACGGAACGTTGGGTATCCATCCAACCCCCGGTTACTCGCCCGGGGCGCCGCTCGGGGCCGGCAGGCGCCCAGTCGCCGCATCGATGTCCTCGGCCGGGGCTTCCGCCACCGCATCCTTGACAAGGAAGAACGACACGATCGCAATCCCGAGCAATGCGGACCCGGTGATGATGAACGAGCGGTGCATGCCCTCGACGAACGCAGCTCCGCTCACCGCGCTCAACGTGTCGGCGACCTCGGGCGGGACGCCGGGGAACAATGTCTGGTTGTAGATCACGCTGCCAGCGTAATTGATGCCTTCGCCGATCTTGTCGACGACCGGCTGCAACGGGCCCAGCGCGCTGTTGGCCGGATCGCGCAGCCCCCGCACGTCGCTCGACCCATCGTACCGGGACTTGTAGATCTGGTTCATGATCGTGCCGAGCAGGGCGACGCCGAAGGCGAATCCCATTTCCCTCACCGCGCCGTTGACCGCCGAGGCCACGCCGCTCTTGCTGGACTCCACGCTGTTGAGCACGGCCGTCGTCATCGGCGCGAAGATCAGCGCCATGCCGAAACCCATCACCACCATCGCCGGCACCACCTGGAGGAATGTACCGTCGACCGACGTGCGCAGGTACATAAACGCCGAGGCGCCTGTAATCAGCATCCCGACCGTGATCAGGTTGCGGGTCCCGATGCGGTTGACCAGCGCGCCGGAGATTGGCGAGAAGACCATCATCGTGATCACCATCGGCAGCATCGTCAGGCCGGTCCGGATCGCCGAGAAGCCATGCACGTTCTGCCAGTAGAGCGTCATCGAGAAGGCGATGCCGGAGATGAAGAACGAAATCGCGAACGAGTCGAGGTTGGCCCCGGTGAACGTGCTCGACTTGAAGAACCGAAGCGGCACCATCGGCCGTTCGGTCCGC
>JBGTNF010000033.1:0-16994 GCA_041743205.1 Thermomicrobiales bacterium
CCCGCGCCGTCGAACCAGAGTTCGAACAACTCGCCGTAGTTCGAGCACAATTCTTCGAGCTGTTGCAGGTAAAAGCGATCGTAGCCCGCGTGATCTTTGGCCCACGACGGTTCGTGCCGGTCCCACGGCGAGAGGTACAGCCCGAGGCCCAACCCGTATTCGGCGCAAGCATGGACCAACTCGGCCACGACATCGCCCTGGCCGTCCCGCCACGGCGAGGACCGCACCGAGTAATCCGTGGTCGCGGTCGGCCACAGGCAGAAGCCGTCGTGATGTTTCGCGGTCAGGATGATGTGCCGCGCCCCGGCCTCGCTGGCGGCGCGCGCCCACTGCCGGCAATCGAGCGCCGAGGGGTTGAACGTGGCGGCCGGCAACGTGCCGTCGCTCCACTCGCGGCCGTGGAATGTGTTGACTCCGAAGTGGCGGAACAGCCCGAACTGATGCTTTCTTTGGTAGGCAAGCTGCCCCACTGGGTCGCAGCGGTTCCTGGCGTCCGCTGCTCACGACGTTCTGCTCACATTCAGCCTTCGGTCCGCGGGCCTGGCTGCCCGAGGAGCCGATTCCGGGATTACCAGACCCACGGAGTTTCGCTCGCGCATCTCGAACTGGAACACGATGTGCCGGGAGGCGTCGCGTTCCTTGCGGATGCGTTGGAGCAGCAGGTCGATCGCGCTCTGCGCCATGTTCCGGATCGGCTGGGCCAGCGACGTGAGCGCCGGATCGACGAGCTGGGCCCAGAACGGGTCGTCGATCTGGATCAGGGAGAGGTCGTCGGGCACGGCGATCCGCATCGCCCGCAACGTTTCGAGGGAGCCGAGGGTCATCAGGTTGTTGCCGACGATGATTGCCGTGGTTTCGGGCCGGTCCTCCAGTAACTCGCGCGTGGCGACCGCCGCTTCGCGGATCCGGAACATGCCGGACACCGAATGGGCGGGCAGCCCGTGGATCGCCATCGCCCGTTCGTAGCCGATTCGTCGTCCGGAGCCGGTCTGGATGTGGGGTGTGCCCGAGACGAAGGCGATGTCGGTGTGCCCGCGCTGGATGAGGTAATCGGTGGCGCGCACCCCGGCCGTAATGTTGTCGGCGGTCACGGCGTCGGCGCGCGGGTCGTCGACTTCGCGGTCAAACGCGACGATCGGGATTCCCATGTCGATCAACTGGCCGATGGCGCCGTCGGCGGGATCGGCGGGGGCGACGATGGCCCCGAGCACGCGTTCGGCGGCCAGCATGTCGAGGTAAGCGCTCTGCTTGGCCGGCGTTTCGTCGGTGTTGCAGAGCAGGACACGGTAGCCGTGCGAGTAGGCGGTGTCCTCGATCACGCGCACCGCGGCGGTGAAGTGCGGGTTCTCGATGTCCGACACCACGACGCCGATGATGTCGGTGTGCTTGCGCCGCAGGTTGCGGGCGACCCGGTTCGGCTGGTACCCAAGCTCGTCGACGGCGCTGAGCACGCGCGCCCGGCGTTCCTCGGATACGCCGTTGCCGGAGTTCAGGACGCGCGAAACCGTCGCCGAAGACACCCCGGCGCGCTTTGCTACATCCTTGATCTGCACGTGTACCACGGCGCCCTCTGGGTGAAATCGATTTCAGATTCCGGAAAATCATAGCAAGCCTTTGGACATTTTGATACTGGTTGACAACGAATGGGGCCGTTGGTAGCATTGAAATCGATTTCATAAAACAGACGGGTCGGGCAACACTTATCCGAATTCGCACGATCCGCTCCGCGGGCCGGATCGGCGCACGTACGCATCAAGGGAGGCACGCATGGTTCACGATCGACTCCTGGGGTCACCATCGGCTCGTCGCTCCATTCGTCAAATCGACCGGCGAACCCTGCTCCGGGCTGGCGCGGGAGCGGCGGCTGCAGCCGGCGTCGTCGGCGCGCGCAGCTCCGCCTTCTCGGCTCCGGCGCATGTCCGGGGCGGCCGCAACGCGGCGGGCCAGGAAATTCCGGGCGGCGAAATCACCTTCTACTTCGGCGCCAATCCCGATGAGGCGGCCACCCGCGAACTCATCATCGGCGCGTTCCAGGAGAAGTTCCCGCAGATCACGGTCAATCCCCAAGTCGCTGAGGGCGATCCCGTGCAGGAACTCCAGACCCAGTTCGCCGGCGGCGCCGGGCCGGACGTGATGATGGCCTGGGAATTGTCCTACTCCGGCCTGGCAACGCGGGGCGTGATGGCCGACCTCTCCGAACGCATCGCCGCCGACGCCGAGTTCGCCGAGCTGGTTGCCACCGACCACGAGGCCGAGCTCATCGCCATGTTCAACTGGGACGGCAAGCAATACGTGTTGCCGGAACAGTTCGCGGGCGTGGTGCTCTTTTACAACAAGAAGATGTTCGCCGACGCCGGTCTGGAGGCGCCGCCCGCCAGTTGGGAAGACACCAGCTGGACGTGGGACCGGTTCTTGGAAACGGCCCAGGCCCTCACCGTTCGCGACGGCGATCGCGTCACCCAGTTCGGTTTCGCCGACGCCTGGTGGATGCCGCTTAGCGCCACCGTGATCGGCACCGGCAACGGCGGCAACTGGTTCGATACCTATGTCGACCCGGCCGCCAGCACGATCACCGACCCCAACCTCGTCGCCGGGTTGCAGTGGTACGCCGACCTCTCCAACGTCCACCGCGTGGCGCCGAATGCCGAGGAGATCGCGACCCAGGCTGGCCCCGACATGTTCATGGGCGGCCGAGCGGCCATGGTCCTGGTGGGTCACTGGATGTACCCGGCCTTCTCCGGTGTCGACGGCCTCGAGTTCGAGGTCGCCGTGCTGCCGCTCGGCCCGCAAGGCACCACGCCCAAGACCGACCTCGGCTCGACCGGCCTCGCGATCAGCGCCACCAGCGACATGCAGGACCAGGCCTGGGAGTTCGTCAAGTTCAGCACCGGCGTCGAGGGCCAGACGATCATCGCCGAATCCGGTCTCTTCGTGCCCGTCCTGAAATCGGTCGGCCAGTCCGCCGCTTACCTCGACGCGCACCCGGCGATCCAGAACGCGACCGTGTTCACCGACGCGCTCGCGCACTCGGTACCGCTCCCGATTTCGGCGGCGTGGGGCGAGATTTCCGCGATTTGGGACCGCGACCTGGGCGCCGTGTGGCGAGGCGAGGCGTCCGCCGAGGAAGTCTGCGCCAACCTCGAACCGCAGATCAACGACCTGCTCGCGGAGTCCTAAGGCATGGTCGACCGAGCCGGACAGGGATCGCTCTCCGGCTCGGTCGCGCCGGCGCGACGCGGACCCGTCAAGCGTTCAATACTTGCCGAAATCCGCAAGAACTGGACCAGTTACCTCTTCATCCTGCCCAACCTGATCGGGGTGCTGGTCTTCCTCGCCTTCCCGGTCGTCTTCGCCCTCTATATGAGCTTCACGGAGTGGGACATCCTCACCTCGCCGGAGTTCGTGGGGCTCCAGAACTACCGGGAGATGTTCACGGACGATCCCCTGTTCTGGGTGAGCCTCCGGAACTCGGCCTACTACGTGTTGCTGACCGTGCCCACCACCCTGCTGATCGCGCTGGGGCTGGCGATGGCGATGAACCAGGCGGTGCGCGGCATCGCCTTCTTCCGGGCCGCGATCTACGTGCCGGTGCTGACCTCGGCGGTGGCCGTGGCCTTCGTCTGGCAGTGGATCTTCAATTACGATTTCGGGCTCCTCAACGCCGTGCTCGATGTCTTCAACCTGCCCAGCGTGCGGTGGTTGACCTCGTCCAGCTGGGCGATGATCTCGCTCGCCATCATGTCGGTCTGGAAATCGGCCGGGTACTTCGCGGTCATCCTCTTCGCCGCCCTGCAAGGGGTGCCGAAGGTGCTGCACGAAGCCGCCGAGATCGATGGCGCCAGCGCCTGGAACCGGTTCCTGAACATCACGATCCCGATGATCGCGCCGGCGTTGCTGTTCGTCACCGTGATTTCGGTGATCGGCTCGTTCCAGGTCTTCGACCAAGTCTACCTCGTCACCGGCAACGGCGGACCCGGCACCGCGACCTACGTCTACAACCTCCACCTCTTCAATGAAGGTTTCACGTTCTTCCGGATGGGCTACGCCGCGGCGCTGGCCTACGTCCTCTTCGCCATCCTCTTCGTCATCACCTTCATCCAGTTGCGGGTCGGGCGGCAACGTGCCTCCGCCGCCTACGAGTTCGAGTAGCGCGTTACGAAACCGCGTAACACTTGATCCGCGTTGCAGATTTTCGTAGGGGCGGTACCTCCATCGACCGTGAACAGAATCTTCGCCGCCCCGTTCTTGTCGATGGTGTGTCCGCCCGGATGGTGGTGACAGGCGGGTTGGGATTCCCCACCGTTCGGGCGGACACCCTGGAACGCGGTTGGCCAAATCCGGCCGGACACCGTCTCGTAGGGGAGGCCCCGTGTGGCCTCCCGTCGCAAGAGGGTCTCGGAACATTGGGAGGCCACACGGGGCCTCCCCTACCCGATGCACACGATCGTTCGATTACGATCACCATCACGAACGAATTGAAGGCCGCTACCATTTCCAGCATCTACCGGAGGCATTTTCCAGCATGGTCCAGACGACAGCGACGCGCCAATCGACAAGCGGGGTGGCGATCCCGAACACCCACCCGGCCCGGCGCGCCCTGCGCAAGGCCATCCCGCTGGTGATTTCCTACACCGTCCTGTCGATCACCGCCGTGATCTCGATCATCCCCTTCCTGTGGATGGTTTCGACCTCGCTCAAGGGCGATGGCCAGATCTTTTCCTGGCCGCCGAAGCTGATTCCCGATCCGGCGGAGTGGGGCAACTACCGCCAGGTCTTCGAGCAGGTGCCGTTCGAGCGCTACTTCCTGAACACCGCGTTCTACAGCTCGATGGTGATGTTCGGGCAGCTGCTGTTCTGCAGCCTGGCCGGCTACGCCTTCGCCCGCCTGAAGTTTCCGGGGCGCGACGCGATCTTCATGCTTTACCTCGGCACGATGATGATCCCGGCCTCGGTCACGCTCGTGCCCAGCTTCATCGTGATGCGCTGGTTCGGGTGGGTCGACACGATCTGGGCGATGACGATCCCCGGCATGTTCGGCAGCGCCTTCGGCACCTTCCTGATGCGGCAGTTCATCATGACGATCCCGAAAGACCTCGATGATGCCGCCGTGATCGACGGCGCCAGCAAGTGGCGCATCTTCTGGCAGATCGTGCTGCCGCTGACGAAACCGGCCCTGGCCGTGCTGGGGGTGTTCACGATCACGGCGGTCTGGAACGACTTCGTCTGGCCGCTGGTGATGCTCAACACGAAAGAGCTCTACACGCTCAACCTTGGACTCGCCAGCTTCCAGGGCGGCATGCAGGGGTACACCTTCTGGGCTGGGCTGATGGCCGCGGCGACGATGACCGTGGCCCCACTGATCGTGATCTACCTCTTCACCCAGCGCTTCTTCACGGAAGGCATCTCGCTGACCGGCATGGGCGGCCGGTAGCCCGACGATGAACACGACAATTCAACGCAATGGCGGCATCGTCCTCGAAAACGAGTGGTTGCGCGTCGAGCTGGACGACCGAACCGGCGGCTTCCGCCGCCTCGATCACAAGCGGGCCGGGCTCCGGCTACTCGGCGAGGACACGTCCGGCCCGCCGTGGCGAGTCGAGTTGGTCGGGGAAGCCGAGTGGATCGACCACTTCGACGCCTTCGACTGGGAGCAGGATGGCCAGCAAGTCACGCTCGCGTGGAGCGTCGGCAACGGCCTCACGGTCCGGGGCGTCGTGTCCCTCGACGGTGACGAAATCGTCATCACCGTCGCGGCGAGCGTCCCGCCGGACGTCACCATCGACAAGATCGAATACCCGATCCTCCACGGCCTGGGCGACCTGCATGACACCGCCACGCCGTGGCTGGCCCACCCCCAGGCAACCGGCTTCCTCTTCCGCCGCCCGTCCGCCCTCTTCCAGTCCGAACCGCTCCGCAAGCAGGGCCTGCGCTATTCGCCCTACCCGGAAGGCTTCAACGGGTCGAGCATGCAGTTCTTCACGTATTACGCGGAGGATATTGGCGGCTTCATGGTGTCGGCGCGGGACGGCCGCGGCCTGATGAAGTGGCTCAATGTTTACGTAGACGCTGACAGCCGCCTGGAAGCCAGCCTGATGCACCAGGCGCCCAGCCTGGAACCGGGCAACGGCTACGACGTGCCGTACCCGGTGGCGATCGCGGCGCTCGACGAGGGGTCCTGGTACGCGGCCGCCGATCGGTACAAGGCGTGGGCGGTGGAACAACCGTGGACGCGTCGCGGCACGCTGGCCGAGCGTGACCTCGATTCCAGCTGGCTCCACCGGTCGGCAGGCTACGCAACGTTCGGCATCAACGCCGCCCACGACCGGTCCTGCTGGCTCGACCGGTTCCACGAGATGACCGGCCTGCACGGGTTTCACATCCTCGGCGTCAACTGGCCAAAGCGCACCTCGGGCTACGGACGGCAGCATCCCGGCGGCCGCGACGACTGGTTTCCGGCCCAGTTCTCGCCGGAGAACATCGCCGCGATTGAGCGCAACGGCGACTGGTGGGCCCCGTTCACCTTCGACCTCCTGCTCGCGCTCGACGCCACAGATGGCGATGTCATCGCCAGCGAGCAACTCCGGTTGCCGGAGGCGACATACAGCTTCGACGCCTATAACTTCCATTTCAGCTGCCCGGCCACGGACAAGGGTTACCTGCCCGCGCTCTCCGCCTGGCGCGACGCCATGCTCGTGCGCGAGCACGACATCGACGCCCTCTACTACGACATCTCGGCCAACAACGTGCTCATGGCCTGCCGCAATCCGGACCACGGCCACCCGATCGGCGGCGGCGACTGGATGGTCGAGGCGTACCGCGCGATGTATCGGGGGACCAGCGCGGCTGTCGATGCGGCGAAGGGCGCAAGGGTCGTCCCGGTTCCACTCGGCACGGAAATGGTCAACGAGGTGTTTTTGGGCGAGATCGACTACTACCAGGCGCGGGCCGAGGGCGGGCTCGTGGCCTCGTTCGAAGGCGAGGTGTTTCGCGAGTGGGTCCAGCGCGGCGAGGCCGAGAAGATTCCGCTCTTCGCCTACGTCTACCATGAGTACGGTCCGGTGCGGCTGGACGGCTGGGGCAAGCCGAGCCGCGAGCAGGGCGCCCTGTTCTACTGGGTGGCGGCGCGGGTGACGCTCTGGGGCGGTCTCTTCGAGCTCAACTACGAGTTCAGCCCGCTGGAAGCGCTCGATGGCGTGGCCGAAGACCCCGCCGAGCACTACGCCTTCTTCCAGCCCCAGGCGTTCGACATCGATCTCGAAAAGATCGACTTCGTCCGGCAGCTTGGCGAGCTGCGGATCGGCTCCGGCAACCCGTACCTCGTGTTCGGCACGATGCAGCGGCCGCTCAACCTGAATGTCGCCGATGTAGCCCTCGACTGGGTGCACTACAACCGGCCCCACGGCGAGCCCTTCGAGCCCGAGCGTGGCGCGTACAGCGTCCCTGAGGTCTTTCACGCGGCCTGGCGAGCGCCTGACGGCACGATCGGCCTCTTTCTGGTCAACCTCCGCGATCCCGTCCACGGACCGCTCGATGTCATCCTGCCGCTCGCCGATCTCGACGACCGGCTCGGAGCCGATGTCGTCATTACCGGAATCCAACCGGACGGACCGCCGGTTCGGCGAACCGTCGCCTGGCAACCCGAGTTGACGGTTGCACTGCCGCCAAGGGCAATCGTTCTCGTCGTGTTGCCTGCGGCAACCGGTTCTTGACGGGTATTCCAGGCTGGGTAGCTTGTTCAGGCCACTGTGACGAGGCGCCACTATTCTCACCCTGCGTCATCCCGAGCTGCCGGCCCCGCTGGATACTGCGGGGCCGGCAGCTGGGAATGACGGTGAGGGAGCCGTCACGAGGGCGGACAGACTACTGAACCAATTACGGCTTGACATTTTGGCAAGACGGTCGCGATCTGGAATAGCGTCCCGTAGTCAGTCCCTTCGCACCGGGAGGATCGCTGGTGAAGCGTTCGGCAGGGATCGGTGCATCGACGGTGTCGACCGCCGAACTGCCGTGTTAGCAGGCAATCTGGCTATGGATCACGTTGGCTAACCGGCTGAAATTCTTGCGTTTCCGCGAACGTACGCGGTATTCCACGAGCGTTCGAACGCGCTTGACAGCGTGAAACCAATGGCTCGGGCCAGTCGTTTGATTGACATGACGGCACGCGGCGATTATGCTCAATATCGTAGCGCGCCAGGCGTACGTTCACTCCGTATGAGATGATTTGAGGGATTCGTCTCGTTCGCATGGCTGGCGTGTTCATGGGGTAGTCAGGTGTTCATTCGGTTTGCGCATCCCTGCGCGTCGATCGAAGACCTGGAATTTTGGGGGAGCCGACAACATCATGACTGAAAACGAACGCCGCAATGGCGATGTCTTGACGCGGGAAGACGTGCTGGTCCGAAGCTTTTCGGTGGTGGGAATGGTTTCGCTGTTCCTGCTGATTCTCCTGATGGTGAATCCCTAGTCGTTTCCCAAGGCCCCGGCTGAGGGCCAGTACCGGCAGCATCCAATATCGGGGCTTTGGTCGAGCGGCACGCATGCGTGCCGCTTTTTCTCGTCCCCGGCGAGATCGCTCCAGGAGTGGGCATATGCGCCGGGTTGTCCGACCGCGCGCCGTGTGGGACGATCGCGTGAATCATTTGTGACGAATCGAACCCGGCGACGGGCAGGAGCGACCATGAGCATCGTCCGCGTGGATGGCCGCGACGCCATCGAACTCCAGGCCATCGATCCTGATCACACCGGCTTGGTGACCGGCAAGGCGATCGCCCGCGATTTGCTGAAGGTCGAGCGCAAACGCATCGCCGCTCTACAGGAGCGGCTCTTCGCCGAGGGGCGGCAGAGCCTGCTCGTCGTCCTGCAGGCCACCGACACCGGCGGCAAGGACGGCGCTATCCGCAATGTCTTCAAGGGCGTCAATCCCCAGGGTTGCCGGGTCTGGAGCTTCGGCGTGCCCTCGGACGAGGAGTTGGCGCACGACGCACTCTGGCGGTATCACCAGCGCACCCCAGCGCGGGGCATGATCGGGGTGTTCAACCGGTCCCACTACGAGGAAGTGCTGGTCGTCCGCGTTAAAGGCCTGGTGGACGAGGCGACCTGGTCCCGCCGGTACGACGAGATCAACGATTTCGAGCGACTGCTCGTGAACAATGGCACCCGCATCCTGAAGTTCTACCTGCATATCTCGAAGGCGGAGCAGAAGGAGCGGCTGCAGTCGCGGCTCGACGACCCGGCCAAGCACTGGAAGTTCCGCATCGGCGACCTGGAGGATCGCGCGCGGTGGGACGATTACCAGGCCGCGTTCCAGGATGCGATCAACCGCTGCGCCACGCCCGAAGCGCCCTGGCACGTGGTTTCCGCCAACCGCAAGTGGGCGCGCGACCTGGCGGTGGCGCGGACCATCGCCGACGCGCTCGAAGAGATGGATCCCCAGTACCCGCCGGAAGAACCCGGCCTGGACACGGTCGTCATTCCGGATTGAGTCGGCTGGTTGGCAGGCCGCTATTTCCGGATCGAGACCTGGACCTCGTCACCGACGATGCGGACGGCGTACTTGTCGGTCGCCACGGCCACTGGAAACGACGTGGGGTCGCCGGTGCGAATATTGAAGGCGCCGCCGTGCAGGGGGCACTCGATCTCGTCGCCTTCGATCGTGCCGTCGGAAAGCGAGGCGTCCTCGTGGGTGCACATGTCGTTGAGGGCGTGCAGTTCCCCATCCAGGTTGATGAGGCACACCGGCTCGTCGTCGACCTCGACGTACATCAGCTCGCCGGGTTCCAAAAAGCCGTTCCTGGCCACGGTCACGAAATGCTCGGTCATGGTTCCTCAAACGTGTGCGTAAGTCGGAAGTCGAGTAAGAGCGCTTTGTAGGGGCGGCCCAGAATCGACCGCGGATGAATTCTCGGCGGAGACTTCTTGTCGATTCGTGTGGCCGCCCGGATCGAAGAATGTGAGCGCCACGATCTGGTAATCAGTTGTCCGAACAAGCGACATTGGTCGTCGCCAACTCCGTGGCCGGCTCAAGACCGGCCAGTACGAACGCGCGAATCAATCCCGGTCCAGCTCGGCGGTCGCGTGGTCGACGCCGTAGACGCCAGCCTTCAACACCTTGAGACCCAGCATCGCGCACTTCATGCGGGCCGGAGAGACGGGGATCCCGATCTCGGCCAGCAACTCGTCGCGCCCGATCGCCTTGACCTCGTCCAGCGTTCGGCCCTCGACCATCTCGGTCAGGATCGACGCCGAGGCCTGACTCACGGCGCAGCCCCGGCCCGAGAACCGGATTTCCGACACCCGGTCGTCCTCCACCCGCACGTCGATCCGGATTTCGTCACCGCAAAGCGGGTTGAGATCCTCGTACGTAAAATCGTTCGGATCGAGCGTGCCCTTGTTCGAGGGATTTCGGGAGTGCTCGAGGATGATCTCGCGGTAGATGCTGTCGGTGCCAATGCTCATGGTCATTCGTCCATTCCTTCGCCATGCGGGCGAAGAGGTGTGATTACCGGAACACGTCGAGTGCGCGTTGCAGGCTGGCGATCAGCCGGTCGACGTCGTCGTAATCGTTGTAGACGTAGAAACTGGCCCGGGTGGTGGCCGGTACGCCGAGGGCGTGCATCAGCGGTTGGGTGCAATGGTGTCCAGCTCGGACCGCCACGTTGTCCTCATCGAGGATCGCGGCGACGTCGTGCGGGTGAATCTCGCCAAGCGCGAACGAAATGACGCCGCTGCGGTCCGTCATGTCTTGCGGTCCGTACACCGTCAACTCCGGGATTTCCCGCATCCGCTCCAGGGCATACGTCGCCAGTTCCTGTTCGTGCGCCCAGACCCGGTCGAGGTCCAGGCCAGTCAGGTAATCGGCCGCCACGGCCAGCGCGATGGCGTCGCCAACGGCGGGGGTGCCAGCCTCGAATTTCGCCGGCGCGTCCGCCCAGGTCGTGCGCTCCAGCGTGACCTTGCGGATCATGCTCCCGCCGCCGAGGAACGGCGGCATCGCGTCGAGCAGATGCTTCTTGCCGTAGAGGATGCCGGCGCCCATCGGCCCCAGCATCTTGTGCCCGGAAAAGGCGAGGAAATCGCAATCGAGGTCCTGGACGTCGACGGTCAGGTGGGGGACGCTCTGGGCGCCGTCGAGCACTGTCACCGCTCCGGCGGCGTGGGCCTGGGCGATCATCGCTTTCGCCGGGTTCACGGTCCCGAGGCTGTTGCTGACGTAGGTGAAGGCGACGAGCTTCGGTTCCTGGGCAAGCAATTCGGCGTAGTGGTCCAGGTCGAGGCGGCCGTCCGGTGTGATCCGGACGTGCCCGAGCCGGGCGCCGGTCGCTTCGGCAAGCAATTGCCAGGGGACGATGTTGGAGTGGTGGTCCATGGTCGTGAACACGATCAGGTCGCCGGCCCCGATGTTGGCCCGGCCCCAGGTCTGGGAGACGAGGTTGATCGCCTCGGTGGTGTTGCGCACGAAGATGCATTCGCGCGCCGAACTGGCGTTGATGAATCGGGCGATCCGTTTGCGGGAGTTCTCGAACCGCTCCGTCGCGATTTCCGAGAGCTCATAGACGCCTCGATGGATGTTGGCGTTGTACTGTCCGTAGTAGTCGGTAAGGGCGTCGATGACAACCTGCGGTTTCTGGGAGCTGGCTGCGCTATCGAGGAACGCCAGGCGTTGCCGGCCGGCACGGGGCTCCCGGTTTAGGACCGGGAAATCGGCCCGGACCCGTGCGCCGTCGAGCGGCTCGGAGTGTCGAAATTCGGTTCCGACGGGTTGGGAACTGGATGCGATGACCATATACCTGCCTCTCAGCAAGTGCCGCATAGGTAGGGCTGCCGAGCTTGTCTCGGCCCTCGTTGAAGGTCATAGCGCTAACGCGGGCGGACACAAGGTCCGCAGCCCTACCTACGCGGCACTTGCGCCGATCGTGTCCGCGGTGAATCGGGCGGAGCAAGCTCCGCAACCGTACAAAATGCTGCATGTGCGGCGATTGCGCCCGTTGCGCCTAGTACCCGACCTTGGCCGCGATTGCGCCTTCGAGGAAACCCTGGATTTCCTCGACCGGGATGCGGTCGATCACCGGGCGGAAGAAGCCTTCGACGATCAGCTTCTGCGCTTCGGAGCGCGGGATCCCGCGCGATTCGAGGTAGAAGAGATGCTCTTCCTCGACCTGCGAGACAGTGGCGCCGTGGGTACAGCGCACGTCGTTGGCGCCGATCTCGAGGTTCGGGATCGTGTCCGCCCGCGCTTCGCGGCTCAGCACGAGGTTGCGATTCTGCTGGTAGGCATCGGTGCGCTGGGCGCCTTCCCACACCTTGATCAGGCCGGAGTAGACGGACCGCGCGCGCTCCTTGAGGGCGCCCTTGAACTCGAGGTCGCTGGTGGCGTACGGCGATTCGTGCAGCTGCCACGTGTGGTGATCGAAGAACTGGTCGCCGTCGGCGAAGAAGATGCCCAGCATCTCGGCCAGCGCGTTTTGGCCCCGCAGGTGGGCGCCGATCGAGTTCTTGGTGAACTTCGAACCCAGCGTAACCTGGAGCGACTTCAGTTCGGCGTCGCGGCCGAGCACGGATCGCTCGGTCATGAAGTTCCAGACGTGCCGGCCCCAATCCTGGACCTGCACGTAGCGGAGCTTGGCGTTGTCGCGCAGGATCAACTCGACCACCGCCGAGGTGAACGTCGCCTCTTCCTGAGTTTCGGACTGGAAGGCGTCGACGAAGAACGCCTCGGCGCTTTCCTCGACCACGATCAGTGAATGCGTGAACGTCGCCTGGCCAACCTTGGTGTCGACGGCGAAGGCGCGGAACGGCAGTTCCACCGTGACGCCGCGCGGCACGTGCAGGAACGTGCCTGTCTGCCAAAAGGCGGCGTGCAGCGCCTCGAACTTGCCGAAGCTTGGCGGCACCGCTTCGTTGGCAAACGACGCCCGCACGAGGTCGGGATGCTGCTGGATCGCGGTGTCGAGGTCGGTGAAGACCACGCCCTTGGCGGTGACTTCGGGCGCGACATCGGCGAGGGCCACGCCGCCGTCCTTGTGGACGACGATCCCGGAGCGCTGATCGGCGGCGCCGAACTGAAGCGAGTGCGAGGCGTCCGCCCCGGACGTCAGTTGCTCCAGCGTGGCCACGCGCTCGGTGGCGGTCAACACGGGCGCGAAGCGGTCCAGCTTCAGCCGGCGAAGGTCTGTGCGCCGCCATTCCTCATCGGTGCGGGCCGGCATCGGGAGCGCGGCGAAGATCTCCCAGGCGGCGAGGCGCTGGTCGAGCACCCATTGCGGTTCGGCCTTGGCCTGCGAAAGGGCTACTACCGCGTCCCGCGAGAAGTTCGTCAGCTCTACGGGGTCCGCGATGGCCGTGGCTCTGTTTGGTTTTGCGAATTTAGGGATGGTTGCTTCCATGGATACCTCGCAGGTGTTGGCCGCCACAAGGCCGGCCACTACCAGTTCAGATTCGGGTTGGCTCTGTGGCCGGCACAGGTACCGGCCACCGCCAAGTGTTTTGCGGGTAGTGGCCGCCCTGCCCCGCTGGATGTGGCGGCCATCCGCGGGCTGCAACGGTATTGGCCAGCCCTAATCCTGTGCCGGCCACCGGCGGGAGGCCACACGGGGCCTCCCCTACGAAACCATCGCCTTGTAGGGGCCGGCCTGTGTGCCGGCCCGTCAGGGGCAAGCGATTGCCTACCCGACCGAGCCTTCCATTTCGAGCTGGATCAGGCGGTTGAGCTCGACCGCGTATTCCAGCGGTAGTTCCTTGGCGATCGGCTCGATGAAGCCGTTGACGATCATGCTCATCGCCTCGGTTTCGCTCAGGCCTCGGCTCTGGAGGTAGAAGATCTGCTCGTCGGCGACCTTCGAGACGGTCGCCTCGTGGCCGATCGAGACGCGTTCCTCTTCGATCTCCATGTACGGGTAGGTGTCGGTCTTGCTGGTTTCGTCGAGCAGGAGCGCATCGCAAACGACGCTGCTCTTGACGTTCTCGGCGCCCTTGTGGACCTTGACCAGGCCGCGGTAGGAGGACCGGCCCGTGCCCTTGGAAATCGACTTCGACGTGATCTGCGACGAGGTGTTCGGCGCGGCGTGGACCATCTTGGCCCCGGCGTCCTGATGCTGGCCGTCACCGGCAAAGGCGACCGAGAGCACTTCGCCACGGGCGCCCGGCTCCATCAGCCAGACAGCCGGGTACTTCATCGTGACCTTCGAGCCGAGGTTGCCATCGACCCACTCCATCGTGGCGTTCTTGTAGGCAGCGGCGCGCTTGGTGACGAGGTTGTAGACGTTCTTCGACCAGTTCTGGATCGTCGTGTAACGGCAGCGAGCGTCCTCCATGACGATAATCTCAACCACCGCCGAGTGCAGGCTGTTGGTCGTGTAGGTCGGCGCGGTGCAGCCTTCGACGTAGTGGACGTAGGCGCCCTTGTCGACGATGATCAGCGTCCGCTCGAACTGCCCCATGTTTTCGGCGTTGATGCGGAAGTACGCCTGCAACGGCACGTCGATCGACACGCCCGGCGGCACGTAGATGAACGATCCCCCGGACCAGACCGCCGAGTTGAGCGCGGCGAACTTGTTGTCGTTGTAGGGAATGATCGTCCCGAAGTACTTCTTGACCAGTTCTGGGTGCTCTCGCACGCCAGCATCCATATCAAGAAAGAGCACGCCCAATTTTTCGAGGTCCTCGCGCAGCGAGTGATAGATGACCTCGCTCTCGTATTGCGCGCCCACACCGGCCAGGAACTTCCGCTCCGCCTCAGGGATGCCCAGCTTCTCGAACGTGTTCTTGATGTACTCGGGCACCTCGTCCCACGTCTTGCCTTGCTTTTCGGTGGGGCGAATGTAGTAGTAGATATCGTTGAAATCGATATCAGACAGATCTGCGCCCCAGTTCGGCATCGGGCGCTTTTCGAAGTGATCGAGCGCCTTCAGCCGGAAATCCCGCATCCAGTCAGGCTCATCCTTCATCGCCGAGATCTCTTCGACGACTTGGCGGCTGAGCCCCTTGCCGCTCTTGAATACGTAATCCTCTTCGTCGCGGAACCCGTATCGGTACTCTCCGATATCAATCTGTGGCTTGGCGACCATGGCGTGTGTGCTCCTTTTCCCGGATCAACCGACCCGAGACATGACTAGCTGGCAACAGACTCGGCCATACGGGCGCGCAGCCCCTCGTAGCCCTTCGCTTCGAGCTCGTGCGCCAACTCCGGCCCACCGCTTTCGATGATCCGCCCCTCGTTCATGATGTGGACGAAATCGGGCTTGATGAAGTTCAGCAACCGCTGGTAGTGCGTGATCAGCAGCATCCCGACCTCAGGGCCGGAGAGGTTGTTGACCCCCTCGGAGACCACCTTCAACGCGTCGATATCGAGCCCGGAATCAGTCTCGTCCAGAACCGCCATCTTCGGCTCCAGCAGCGCCATCTGCAAGATTTCGGCCCGCTTCTTCTCGCCGCCGGAGAACCCCTCGTTGAGGTACCGGGTGGCGAAGGCGTCATCCATCTTCAGCAGGGCCATCTTCTCGCGCATCAGGCGCCGGAACTCGCGCGGCGTCATGCGCTCGGCGCTGCCGCCCGCCGCGGTAATTTCCTCCGCGCGGGCATTCCGCACGTTCGTGACGGCCATACGCAGAAAGTTCGCCATGGAGACGCCAGGAATCACCGTCGGGTACTGGAAGGCCAGGAAGAGTCCCTTGCGGGCCCGCTCGTCCGGCGACCATTCCAGAATGTCCTCGCCCTCGAAGCGAATGCTCCCCTCGGTCACTTCATACCGCGGATCGCCCGCGACGACGTAGGCCAGCGTGCTCTTTCCGGAGCCATTCGGCCCCATCAGCGCGTGGATCTCACCCTGATTGACGACCAGATCGACCCCCTTGAGGATCTCCTTGCCGTCGATCTCCGCGTGCAGATTGTCGACCTCGAACATCGGCGCCTTGCCGGTTACTCGTCCGTTGTGCTCGCTCACCGTGTTTTAATTCCTCCCGCGTGGGCTTTCCGCCCGCTCCGTCGCGACGCCTCCCGGCGCGTCCGTCACACCGATTAGCCTCCGAGTTGAAAGCTCCGGCCATCGGCACTCCTGCATCCGGGGCAGACCCCGGCAAACACCGTGTGGTGACTGGTGACGTGAAATCCGCTCTGCTCCGCCGCCACGTGCCGCGCGATCAGCGCCACTGGTACATCGACATCCAGCAGCACCCCGCATTGCACGCAATGCACGTGGTCGTGTCGATCGACGCGGCCGTCGTACCGGCTGGACTGATCGGCAAACGTCAACTCCTGGATCAGCCCGTGCTCCGCCAGCAGGTGGAGCGTCCGATAGACCGTGCCGTACGCAATGCGGGGATCGCGCCGCCGCACCCGCTCGAAGATCTCGCCGGCCGTAAGATGACCGTCTGAACGCCGAACTTCGTCCAGCACCTCCGCCCTTTGGGTTGTATTGCGGAACCGCTCTACGGGCATATCACCAACCAAACCCAGTTGAGAATGAGTCTCACTAACCAGATGGAATCGTACCACGAGGCTCTGAGGAGTGCCAGTGAGCTACTCATCCCCAAACCTCCACGGCTGGCGCCGACGGGAGAGGAACGGGGCAAGTGCGTCCCTCCGGATCTTCAACATCTTCAACACCTTTGACACCTTCGTTCTGCCCGGTGGTCAGTCGTTGCAGCGAGAAGAATCCCATCACAGGAAAAGCCGTCCCATGTGAGATCCGCCCTCGGGAACGGGAGGGAGAGTTTGACGTGACCCCCGAAAATTGGTCCAGAGATCGAGACAATGAAGGTCCTCCAGGGCTGTGACCCCCAAGGAGGACGGTATGCGCAAGAGCCGCTACAGTGACGAGCAGATTGTTGGCATCCTGAAAGAGCACGCCGCCCGTGAGCGAACGGGCAGTGTGTGCCGGCGGCATGTCATCAACCAACAGACGCTGTATCGCTGGAACCGGAAGTACGACGGCTTGGAAGGGCAAGACCTCCAACGCCTGAAAGCGCTGGAAGAAGAGAACGCTCGGCTCCAGCGGCGGG
>JBGTNF010000034.1:0-6865 GCA_041743205.1 Thermomicrobiales bacterium
GCGGCTGGTGGCGGCGCAAACGCCCGCCGCGTCGCCAGACGCCGCTGGCGGCATGATCCAGGATCAGCTCACCGGCGATGACGACGCGGTTGCGCTGTTGCGCGAATCGGCGTCGGCGATGGCCGGCCTGGCGTCGTTCCAGTTTGAAATCGACACGGTGCGCGGCGAAAGCACCATCTTCCAGGGGCTCTCCGTCGACCTGATCGAAGGCGCCGTGCGCCGTCCCTATGACTTCACGGCAACGGTCACGGTCGGCCTGCCGATCGGCGAGCTCGACGTGACCGCCGTCGGGCTCGACGGCAAGGCCTGGCTCGAGGACCCCCTCAACGAGGGCGGGTGGATCACGCTGGAGGGCGGTGAGGACATTGTCGCCCTCGTCAACCCCGATACGTTGATCCTGGCCTCGATCGGCCTCATCCAGGAAGCGACGATCGACGGCAACGAGCAGGTCGATGGCGAAGAGACGACCGTGATCGCCGGGTTCGTCGATTTCGCCGCGACGGCGGCGCAGTTGGCTGGCGGCGTGGTCGAACTGCCCGCAGAAGTGTCGGCGGAACCGTTGCCCGTGCTGATCTGGATCAATGGCGAACGCCGGGTCGTCGAAATCGAGATCAGCGGGCCGATCCTGACCACCGAGAGCAGCGATGTCGTCCGCGCGATCCGCTTCTTCGAGTTCGACCAACCGGTAGAGATCGACGCACCGGACCTCTGATCGGGTGAATCGGTCGAGGTCGATCAGCATTCGTAGGGGCGGACCTTGTGTCCGCCCGGATTGGCGCGAAATCCATCGTCCCGTTCGCCTACATCCGGGCGGACGCCCGCGTCTCCGCGAACCCAATACTGCCGATCGCCACCATCCGGGCGGACACACCGGCGACCAAGATCCACGTTGGTCAGATCTCCTTCGTGGTCGCCGGAGGCACCGCCCCTACCAGTTTTGGACGCGGACTTTCCTGGTCACGACGGGCGGACACAAGGTCCGCCCCTACCAATTCCCGTTCAGGTCAGCGCAGTTGCGGCAGGACGTCGGAGGCGAAGAGTTCGAGGCCGCTCAGGTCGTCGAGATCGAGCCACTGGAGCTGGACGCCCTGGATGCCGGCCTCGGCGTAACGGCCGAGCTGGTCGACGATTTGATTGGGCGTGCCGATCACTCCACCGCGCGAGCGGTGATTGGCAATGCGTTCGGCGGAGTCCTTCGCATTCAACGACGCCTCGTCGCGACCGATCAGGCCGCGGGTCATCAGCGTTCGCTTGACGGACGACGCCTCCCGACCCTGCTCGGCCAGCAGGCCGTCGAGCCGGGTCGAGCGCTCCTGGAATTCGTCGACTGGCAGGAAGACGGCGTTCCATTCATCGGCGTGTTTCGCCACCAGCGGCAGCGTCCGGCGCGGACCGTTGCCGCCAAGCACGATTGGCGGTCCATCGGAGCGCGGCGATCGCGGCTGGAGGTAGGCATCCTCGATCGAGAAATGCGCGCCCTCATACGTCGATGGCTTGGTCGATCGCGTCAGCGACTTGATGATGATGATGGCGTCTTCGAGGCGGGCGAACCGGGCGTCCAGATCGCCGAGCTCGAACCCGAACGCCCGGTGCTCGCGCTCGTTCCAGCCCGCGCCGAGCCCGATTCGCAACCGGCCTCCCGCCAGCGAGTCGATCGCGCTGGCCTGCCAGGCGAGGATCGAGGGCTGACGAAACGACGCTGGCGACACGAGCGGGCCGAACGAGATCCGCTGCGTGTGGGACGCCAACCAGGCGAACGAGACCCAGGTTTCGAGGGCATCCGTGTTGTCGAAATCCGGGCTTGCGAAGTGGTCGGACCGGAACAGCCCGTAGTAGCCGAGGTCTTCGGCGGCGCGCGCGAGGCGCTGCCAGCGGGGCCAGGTCAAACCCTGCTGGCCCTCGACCATGATCGAAACGTCTATCGCCATGCGGGGTGTCCTGCTTTCATTCGCGTGAAACCATGCTCGGTAAGTGGTTCTCCCCGATGGTAAAGCCATTCCCCGTTCGTGGCGACCGTTGGCGGTCGGTCAGGTCTGCCGCCGGTTTTCACGCAGACGTATCAAAACCCAAGGTTGTAGGGCTGCGGAGCTTGCTCCGCCCGTCGTGGCCGGGGTCAGCCTCGCCGAGAACTGGAGAAGCGGCTGACGGCGGTCGCGGACCACGGGCGGAGCAAGCTCCGCAGCCGTACAAAAGTCATGTCTGACGCATCCTTGAGAAGAAGGTCCAATCAGCGCCTGTGACAGCCGAGCCGCGGCCGGGATGGCAGGCAATTGCCGCGGACCGCACGTTTTCACCGCTCCAGCGTTACAGGTGAGGCGAACTTTGCCTCCGACGTAAGCCCGCGTAGATGAGGATATCCCATGCCCAAAGGACCAATTCCAATATCGTTTCACGATCTCCTCGAATCGAACGCCTTCGCCTTCGTCTCCACCCTGGGCAAGGGCGGCGAGCCTCAGGTCAGCCCCGTCTGGTTCCTGTGGGACGGCGTGCGGATCCAGATCGGCCTGCTGGCCGGTTCCCAGCGGCACGTCAACCTCGAACGGGACCAGCGGATCGCAATTGCGATCGCCCACCCGGACAATCCCTACCGCTATCTGGAAGTCCGCGGCCGGGTCGGCGCGATCGAGCCCGATATCGACGACACCGTGTTCACCGCGATTTCCACCAAGTACACCGGCGGGCCGTTCAGCCTCGAATCGGAGGGCACGGCGCACTACGTGGCCACGGTCGAGGTCGAGCGGCATACGGTTCAGGATTCGGACGGCATCCCGTCGACGACCTGACCCGGAATCGCGATGCGGGATCGCCGGCCCGGATGTTGATCGCATGGGAGGGCGCGGTATGCTTGCGAGCAGGTTGCAACGGGGCAATCCAGCGAGCAGGGACGCCGGTTGGAGATACGGATGGATTTCGGCGTAATTGTGGCGCTCATGATGGTGGCCGCGGGCGTATTCCGGCTGATGCTGATGCGGTCGGGGAAAATCCCCCTTGCCTTTGGGTTGCAACGCTACTTTCCGTACGTGTTCATCGGCATGGGCGTGCTGCTGTTCATCCTGGCGTTGACCGATTGAGGCATCCTGTCGCCCCCTGATCGAACGTCACCAACAGCCTTGACTCCACCTTCACGACCACCAAACCGGGAGCTACAATGAGCGATCACCAGGAACACAAGCGGACCGTGCGCGACAGCATGGGCGAGATGCAGGTTCCCGCCAACGCGATGTACGGCGCCTCGACGGCGCGGGCGGTCGAGAATTTCCCGATCAGCGGCATCCCGTTCTCGCGCGCGTTCCTGCGGGCACTCGGCCAGATCAAGGCCGCCGCAGCCAAGGTCAACGCCGATCTCGGCCTGCTCGACCCCGCATTGTCGACTGCGATCCAGACCGCCGCCAACGAAGTTTCCGACGGGCGCTGGGACGACGACTTCCCACTCGATATCTTCCAGACCGGTTCCGGCACCTCGACCAACACCAACGCCAACGAGGTGATCGCCACCCGCGCCGCCCAGCTGGACGACGGTGCATCCGCCGCCCACCCCAACGACCACGTCAACATGGGCCAGAGCAGCAACGACACGATCCCGACCGCGATCCACGTTGCCGCGTACCTCGAAATCGAGGAGTCGCTCCTGCCCGCGTTGCGCTACCTGGAGCACACGCTGCGCGTCCGTGCCGAAGAGACCCACGACGTGATCAAGACCGGCCGCACGCACCTGATGGACGCCACGCCCGTGCGCCTCGGTGATGAGATCGGCGGCTGGGCGGCCCAGGTCCGGAACGCCCGGCTGCGCATCGAATCGAGCCTGCCGCGCCTGGCCAAACTGGCGCTGGGCGGGACCGCGGTCGGTTCCGGTCTGAACGCCCACCGCGAGTTCGGCGGCCGGATCGCCGCCGAACTCGCGGCGCAAACGGGCCTGCCGTTCGTCGAAACCGACGATCACTTCGAGGCCCAGGCGAGCCAGGACACCGCCGTCGAAATCAGCGGACAACTCAAGGCCTACGCGGTCGCCCTGATCAAGATCTCGAACGACCTGCGCCACATGAACAGCGGGCCGATCGGCGGGCTTGGCGAAATCATCCTGCCCGCGCTCCAGCCTGGTTCGTCGATCATGCCGGGCAAGATCAACCCGGTGATCGCCGAGGCGACGATGATGGTCAGCGCCCAGGTGATCGGCAACGACGCCACGATCGCCATCGGCGCCCAGCATGGCAACTTCGAGCTCAACGTGATGCTGCCGGTGATCGCCCACAACCTGCTGCAATCGATCGAGCTGCTGGCGAGCGTCTCGACCGTGCTGGCGGACAAGGCCATCGCCGGGTTCACCATCAACGCGGAGCACATCAACCAACTGGTCGACAAGAACCCGATCATGGTCACGGCCCTGAACCCGATCATCGGCTACGACCAGGCGGCTAAGATCGCCAAGCAGGCGTACGCCGATGGCCGCCGGGTCAAGGACGTGGCCGCCGAGCTCACGGAGCTGGCGGTCGAAGAGCTCGACCGAATCCTCGATCCGACGGAACTGGCCGAACCCGGCATCAAGGCCGGGTCATCGGGCGCCTAGGCGTCCTCCGTTCGGCTGGATCGGCGACCCCGCACGGCGCCCAGGCCTCGCCGGACCAGGGTCGTGCCGACCGGTTCGCCAGCCACCGGCGTGCCCGCCTGGTCGGCATCTGGCGGAACCGAGAGCGGTAGCCAGACCGCAAAGGTCGTCCCGTCGTTCACGGCGGTGTCGACGTCGATCCAGCCGCGATGGCCACGAATGATGGCGAGCGCGATGGGCAACCCAAGCCCCGTTCCGCCCGAGGCGCGGGAGCGGGCGTTTTCAGCCCGGTAGAACCGCTCGAAGAGATGCGGCACATGCTCGGCGCCAATCCCGGAGCCCGTATCGATGACCCGGATGCTGGCGCACCACTCGCCTTCGATCGGATCGATCGCGCGGCCCACCTTCAACTCGACCATGCCATCGGCTGGGGTGTGGCGAATGGCGTTGTCCATGAGGATGATCATCACCTGCACCAGGCGGTCGCCATCGCCGATGATCGTCACCGGCTCATCGATCGTCAGGAGCAGTCGCTGACCGCTGGCGAGGTGACTGGCGGTGCGGAACGCCTCGCGGGCAAGGACATCGATGGAGACGGTTTGCTTCTTGAGGATTTCCGCCTGGTTGGCGGCATCGGACCGGGCCAGCACGAGCATGTCTTCGATGAGTCGACCCATCCGGCCGCTTTCGAGTTGGACGACCCGTAGCTCTTCGACCAGGTCTTCCTTGTCGAGCGTCGAGCGATCGGAGCGCAGTTGTCGCAGCAGCACGTCCACGTGCCCCCGCACCGAGGTAAGCGGCGTCCGAAGTTCATGCGACGCATCGCCGACGAACCTTCGCTGGGTGCTGAACGCTTCTTCGATGCGGTCGAGCATGCCGTTGAAGGTGTGGGCAAGCCGGCTCAACTCATCGCCGCTGTCCGGCACGGCGAGCCGCTGGGAGAGGGAAACGCTGCCATCGCGGCTGGCGATCGAGTCGGCGGTCTCGGTGATCCGCCCGACCGGGGCGAGGGCGCGCCCGGCCATGATCCAGCCGCCCCAGACCGCCAGCGCCACGCCGACCACACCGAAGAAACGGAGGACCTGGTCGACCAGGTTGATGATGTTGTCCCGCGACCCGATTGGCTCGCCAACCACGAACCAACCGGCCAATGGACCTGATTCCGTTGGATCCGGCAGGCGCTGGAAAAACGGGGCGATCAAGACCATCGAATCGACGCCGCCAACCTCGATCGACTTGAGGGTGTTGCTCCCCTCATTGAACACGTTGTCTTCGCCAAGCCCGCGCTCGAGGTCTTCCGTGATCGATGACGGGGCGCCAGGCGAGCTGATGGTCGCCGGTTCTTGGGTCGTGTCGAACACCTGGAACCACAATCCTGAAAGCAGGATCGAATCGATTCCCGAAGGCGTGATTTCGTACAGCGGCGCTGTTCCCGCCGGATTCTGCGGACCGGTTGGCGCCGACGCCAATCGGATATTGTTCTGAAGTTCAACTGCTGCGTTGCCCAGACGACTTTCAGCATCCCGGCTGAGTGATCTGACCATCAAGGCGTGCAGCGAAACCGCAAGGGCGACGATGACGATCACCAGTGCGGCGGCGTACCAGGCTGTCAGGCGAAAGCGGATCGACTTGTAGAACGGGGCTTCGAACTCGTCGTAGCGCGAAAACCCATCCGGCAGAAAGCCGCGTTTCGTGCCGCTTTCCGTGTCCGCAGGGGGAGCGGACGGGCGGCGCGGCTCATCGAGGGGTTTGGACGGCAGGCTGCCGGCCATCAGGATGAACGCAGGACGTAGCCAATGCCGCGCACCGTCTGGATGATGCGTGGCAGGTCGTCGATTTCGAGCGAACGCCGGACATTGCCGATCACGACTTCCAGCACGTTGGACTCGCCGTAGAAATCCTCGCCCCACACCCGCTGCATCAACGTGCTCCGCGTCAACACCTGGTTGGGATGGCGCAGGAACATCCCGAGCAGGTCGAATTCCCGCGCGGTCAGCTCGATCTCGAAGCCGGCGCGAGTCACGGTCCGGCTGGACACATCCATCGCCAGGTCGAGGAATGCAAGCACCTCGGCCGGTTTACGATCGGCGTCCGGTTTCGTGCGCCGGAGGAGAGCCCGGACCCGCGCCAGCAACTCGTCGAAGTCGAACGGCTTGACGAGATAATCGTCGGCCCCTGTCTCCAGGCCGGCCACCCGGTCGGCCACCGCGTCTCGCGCGGTCAGCATCAGGATCGGCACGCGGGGCCGGTCGTCGGCCTCTTCGGCGGCGCGGACGCGACGGGTGACCTCGACGCCGTCGACCTCGGGGAGCATGAGGTCCA
>JBGTNF010000035.1:0-5416 GCA_041743205.1 Thermomicrobiales bacterium
GCCCGTTGCGCTGCGTTAGACGGCGCCGCCGAGGGTCAGCTGCCACGCTGTGCGTCGGCACAGTTGTGCGGCTCCCGGCCATCCTGCGCGGCGATTCCTGGCGCCAACGCCGCGCACCGGGTTTCTCAGGCTGGCCCGCAGTGGACGACGCCGGCAGGTTCGTACTCCAGTCGGGGGACACCGGTCCCGTTGTCCATGCCATCGGCCAGGACTGTGACGCTCCCGGCGACGACCCTGTGGATTCCGCGCCAGTCCCCCACGATGGGGTGGCGAGAACCGCGAAACCCGACGCGCGAAAGGCTCCGCCAGGTGGGCCGTACCGGCCAGAGCAAGGCGCCGAGCGCGACCAGACCTACGCCGGCGGCAACTCCCTTGCCACGTCCCATGTTCCTCAACTGCGGTCCGGCGTCGATTCGGTTTGTCTCACCGCCCGGTCGTCCCACCAATCCCGCCTCCCTCGTCATCGATCGCGTGTCGAGCCTTCGATCTTCATTCAAGGAGAGGATGAAATCGATGCGCGTGATACAGGCGTTGAGTCGGACATTCGTCCACGAGACGACGGACGATCGGTGGTTGATGGAGCCCGGTGCGAAAGCCGGGGACGGCGACGGAACGCCAATAGCCCCGGATCTGGCGATCCGGGGCTATTGGCCGATGGAGTGGAAGCGCCATTGTCTCCGGCGCGGGGTCAACGCGTTCCGGATGTTTACGGTCAACAAACCAGCTATTCCGGCCGTCGTTCAGGGGAGGCGAGTGGGTTTCCCCGGCCGATCAGGCCTGACCAGCCAGGATCGCGGTGAGAATGGCGATCAACTGGGCAATCAGCTGGGTGATGAACGAGGCGTCGTTCGGGATCAGCGTGATGTTGAAGAGCTCGGAGGTCGAGTTGAAGACGAACGTGCCGCTGAAATCGTTGAACTGCGGCCCGGCGCTGATGGCGATCTGGTAGGTTCCGAACGGGATCAGCGGAACTACGTCGATGGTGGCCGGGAGGTCCAGGTTGTCGGGGCCGTAGGCGCCCTGGGCAAGCACGACGCCGCCGGGTGTGCGGATCGACCACGTTGCGCCGGACGGCAAGGTGTTGTCGACGCTCGGGTCGGACGAGCTGGCGGTAAACGACACATCGGTCCACGTGAACGGCAGCAGCACGATGGAGAACGACTCGGTCACGTTGTCGACCACGAAGGTGGCGCTGTACGGCCGGAAGGTCGGGCCGGCGCTGACCGTGACGTCGTAGCTGCCA
Organism: Thermomicrobiales bacterium; assembly: GCA_041743205.1. Classification (GTDB taxonomy): domain Bacteria; phylum Chloroflexota; class Chloroflexia; order Thermomicrobiales; family UBA6265; genus JACCYX01. The sequence goes on from JBGTNF010000035.1 coordinate 1,244, forward strand.
AACGGTACGCGATTGGTGACCGGAATGGCGGCGGGCAGGGCCAGGTCATCGGCCGCGAAGGTATCGGAGTCGACCGGAACGCCGCCGGATGACACCGACCAGGTGGCGTTGACCGGCAGCGTGTTGGCAATCGACGGGTTGGACGAGGTGACGGTAATCGAGACGGCGGAATCGGTGACCGGCGCCAGCGCCGCGTCGATTCCTTCGGCGGCTTCATCGACCGTGTAGGTGGCGGTGAACGGCTGGAAGATCGGGCCGGCATCGATCGACAGCTCGTACACGCCGTACGGAAGCGCCTCAACCAGTTCGATGGCCTGCGGCAGCGTTTGACTCGGGAAGACGCCGTTCTCGACCACGACGCTATCGAAGGAAAGCGACCAGCTGGCGCCGGTCGGCAGCGCCCGCGCGATCGACGGCCGGGTCGAGCGGACCGTCAAGGTGACGGTGCTGGTTTCCTCTTCAAGCGCCTGGATACCGAGGGCATCCGGCGTCGAGGCAGGCGCCGTCTCGGTCGGGATGGAGATGGGCGGTTCCGTCGGCGCTTCGGTGGCCGGGACATCGGTTGGCTCCGCCGTGGGCTCGATCGTCGGTTCAACAGGGACTTCAGTGGGCGGAACAGCCGTGGGCGACTCGGCGGGCGCTTCCGTTGCCGCCACTGTGGATTCCGGCGTGGTCTCTTCGGCTTGCGTCGTTGCCGGTGGCGTACCGGAACCGGTTTGACGCGCCAACGCGGGGTTGATGGCCGCCGACGTCAGGACAAACAGCAGCGCAAGCGTCAAACGCCAGGCATTGACTCGGAAAAAGCGATCCACGTGAACCCTCTCCTCAGTAGATTTGATTCAGACGATACGCGTCCAACACCTTTTCAGGCGTCAAGCAGTCGGCGCATCGTGACTCTTTGGTCCTTTCAGAGTGTACACCACGAATCGGGTATGTATGTCCTGTAATTCGGTGTATCGGCATGGCAATCTCGTCAATCGGACCTACAAGCACGCCCTTGGCGCAATATTACCTCATTGTCATACCTGGAACCGATTTGGCGGCTGTCGCAAAGTCCGTGGCCTTTCCGCCGAACCGTCGTGTCAGCCTGCCGACCGACGCAAACAGCCGGACGCGTCGTCAGCGGACACATCCGGCGTGATGTCGATTCGAGCCGCGTTGCGTCGGGCGCCGGGTGATCAGGTCCAGGCGGACGACCTCCTTCTTTGGCGGCAGTTGCACACACGGGCCGTCCGCGAACCCGTCGGAGAAGGTGGCTTTGCATTGCCCGCCGCACCGTGGGAACAGGGCGTTGCACCGGTTGGTCCAGAACTCGTGCGAGGCGCAGCGGCTCGGGTTTTGTGGTAGTACGGTTCGCAGACGAAGGAGTTCCAGCACGAGTCGATGTACGTGAACACCGGAATATTGTCCGCATCGATCTCATCGCCCGGCCTTCTGCACGCTACCGTGGTGTTTTCGGGGCAGTCGTCGATGAGCAAGTGCGCGCTGCCAACGTTGGCGGCCAGGGCCGCGAGGTCGGCCGGTTCGTCGCGAAAACCGAGCTCCAGATCGTTCTGCCAGTTCTGCAGGACTTCCACGTCGTAGGTGACGCCGGAGCCGACCGGGTCGTAGGTGGGGTTGAAGAGGCCGACCACGGTGATGTCGGTTCGCCCTGGCCCCGTTTCGACGATGAGCGCCGCATACGGCGGGTTTTCCTCGGAAAATCCGAGTCCCTCCAGGAAATCTGGTGTCGACACCGCGCCCGCGTCCTGCGCGGCGGCCAGCCCCGTCCCGACGAGCCCGGCCGTTACGGTTCCCGCGCCGGTGACCACGGCCTGACGACGCGTCAGGCGGCGTTCGACGAGCAACTTGCTGATCTGGTCGAATCGTCCCGATGCCATCGCTGGTGCGTCCCTTCGAGAAGCGATCTGGAACCGGCGGGATACAACAGTCCGCTGGCATCCCACCGGTTCCGCGTAAAGCCTGGGTGTGCCTGGTTGCCGCCCGGGGGCACGACCTCGTAGCCCAGGGTCGGCAGGGCAGAGAGCCCATCGGACTCGATCAGCGTCTCCGTACCCAGGCTGCACTCGATCCGGACCAGACCGATGCCCGTCGCCGTTGCCGAGGCGTCGGCGCCTTCGATATCGGCTGTGACGGCGATTCCTCAACGCCCAGGACTTGGGCAATCGATGGCAGGACCGCCCTGGCGTCAAGCCTGGCAGCCATTGGGATCCAGGCGACAACGTCGGCGTGAACGAGGGACCGGATGCGGGCCCGCTCGGCGTCGCGTCCGATGAGCGGCGTCATCGGTGACGGGAGCGAGCCGATCCAGGTACGCCGGGCACGGGCGATGACGCTCAATGGTGCATCCCCATGTCGACCCATCTCCGAGGAGGTCGACATGGGGCACGTCCTCGCTCGACGGCACGACGGCTTTCCACACGATTGTAGCGGAAACCCGTCACTCGCCGGGGGCTGGCCTCACGCCGGGGACGGTCCCAATCCGCAACGCACAACGCCCCCGGAACGATCGTTCCGGGGGCGCGTGGTGGTGTTCATTGGGACGGACCGTTACTGGTGCCGCATCGAGGCAGGCACCGGGTCCTGGATTCCGGGGGCTTCGATCTTGCCGCGCTTCGTGCTGTCCGGGCGCGGCTTGCGGGTGCGTTCCGGCTTGTCGTCGGTCCCGTTGGCCGGGGTCGGCGTTTGGGCCTGGGCGGCGTCGTTACCGTCACGGATGAGCGCGATCGCCAGCACCTCATCGAGGGTGCTGACCTCGATCAACTCCAGGCCGTTGCGGACGATTTCCGGAAGTTCGGAGAGGTCCTTGGCGTTCTTCTTGGGCAGGATGAAGGTGGTGATCCCGCCACGGTGGGCCGCCAAGGTCTTCTCGCGGAGACCGCCGATCGGCAGCACCTTACCGCGCAGGGTGATCTCGCCGGTCATCGCCACGTCGCGGCGGACCCGGGCGCCGGTCATCGCCGAAATCAGGGCCGTCGCCATCGTGATCCCGGCGGACGGGCCGTCTTTGGGGATCGCCCCGGCCGGGATGTGGACGTGGATGTTGCTCTTGTCGAACATGGCGGGGTCGATGCCCAGCACGTCGGCGCGGGAGCGGGCGTAGGAAAGCGCCGCCTTGGCCGACTCCTGCATTGTTTCGCCCAACTTGCCGGTCAACTGGATTTCGCCCTTGCCGGGGATAACCGTGACCTCGATCGAGAGCAGGTCTCCGCCGACGCTGGTGACGGCCGCCCCGGTGGCGACTCCAACTTCGTCCTGCTCCTCGGCCAGGCCGAAGTCGTAACGCGGGACGCCGAGGTGCAGCTCGACCTCGACAGTGTCGACCGTCATCTGGTCCGGCGGGTTGGCGCCGGCGAACTTGCGGGCGACCTTGCGGCACAGCGACCCGATCTCGCGTTCCAGGTTGCGGACGCCGGATTCCTCGGTGTACTCGCGGATCACTCGCCGCAGCGCGTCATCGGTGATCGTCAGGTGCTCGGGCTCCAGCCCGTGCGCGTCGAGCGCCTTGGGCACGAGGTAATTGCGGGCGATCGCCAGCTTCTCGATTTCGGTGTACCCGGAGACCTCGATGATCTCCATCCGGTCCCGGAGGGCCGGCGGAATCGGATCCAGCAGGTTGGCGGTCGTGATGAAGATGACCTTCGAGAGGTCGAACGGCACCTCGAGGTAGTGATCGGAGAAGGTCGAGTTCTGTTCCGGATCGAGGACTTCTAGCAGCGCCGACGACGGATCGCCCCGGAACGTGTCGGAGCCGAGCTTGTCGACCTCGTCCAGCACCAGCACCGGGTTGCGGCTCTTGGCGTCGCGCAGGGCCTTGATCAGGCGGCCCGGCATGGCGCCGACGTAGGTGCGGCGGTGGCCCCGGATCTCGGCCTCGTCGCGCACGCCGCCGAGCGACATCCGCACGTATTCGCGGCCGATCGCGCGGGCGATCGACTTGCCGAGGCTGGTCTTGCCGACGCCTGGCGGGCCAACGAAGCAGAGGATCGGGGCCCGCAGCTTGTCGCCGGCCAGCTTGCGGACGGCGATGTACTCGACGATCCGTTCCTTGACCTTGTCCAGCCCGTAGTGGTCCTCGTCGAGGATCCGGGCCGCTTCTTCGAGGTCGAGCCGGTCCTCGGTTTCCACCGACCACGGCAACTCGGTCAACCATTCGAGGTAGGTGCGGATCAC
>JBGTNF010000036.1:0-5574 GCA_041743205.1 Thermomicrobiales bacterium
CTGCCGCGCGAGGTGGTTGGCGCGGTCGCGCTGGCCGGCGCCGTGGGCCTGGGCGACCAGCACCGTGGCTCCGATCGAGATCGCCCCGAAGAGCGCGATGAAGAGGAAGATGATCGGGTTGGAGATGCCGACCGCCGCCAGGGCCGTGTCGCCGGCCCGGCTGACGAGGAGGGTGTTGACGACCAGCACCAGCGTTTGCAGGACGTATTCGGCCACCACCGGCGCCGCCAGGCGCAGCACCCGCCGCCGCGACATCGGCTCGACCGCCGCCGTTCGCCCTTCTTCCATTATTGCCATCTCGTTGCCCACGCCTATTCCGTCGCTTGCCCGTTCCGTCATCCATAACTCATCAGTCGGTCTACATTTGAATCCAGTGGCTCAGCCGCTGGCGGACAAGCTCCGCGATCCTGCGTAGGGCTGCGGAGCTTGCTCCGCCCGGTCTCACCATGGCAAGCAACATGACGAGTACGGCTCCTGGGCCTAGATGGAAGCGGAGAGACCCACCCAAGCCGATCTTGTCACTTGCGAATCAGGGCGGAGCAAGCTCCGCAACCCTACGCATTTTGTGTTGGGGTTAACTCGAATGAAGTGAAAATGTCAGGTGCAGTGGCGATTGGCAGCAGTCCGCCTCATCGGATATCGGCTTTGGGTCGCACAATCCGAACTGCGACCGTATGGTCATATGGTAGCACGATACGGATACACGGGTATACTGGCGATGCCTGAAGGAGGCGTTGCATGGACACAGCCGAGCAGGCCCGGATCGGCTCCCTGGCCCGGGCGAACGTGGGCGGCGGCAGGCGAGGCGACAAGCGGAGCGAGGTGCTGGACGCCGCGATCGACGTCATCGTCCGGCGCGGGTTCGACAACACCCGCTACGCCGATGTCGCCGAGGCCAGCGGGGTCGCCGTCAGCACGCTCCAGTATTACTTCGGATCGCTGGAGAGCCTGCTCATCGAAACCTGCCTCTACGCCAGTCACCGCGATTTCGCGGTCGTCCAGGAGCGAGTAAACGATCTTGTCGACCCGTGGGCTCGCCTGCTCTATCTGGTCGATGTCTTCATGACCTCAGAGGCTCCGGGACCCGGCTGGCAGGCCCAGATCGAATACTGGCGGGCGGCGTTCACCCGGCCCCACTTGCGCGAGGAGCTGATCCGCGACCAGGACCGCTGGCGCGCGCTGCTGACCGACGTCATTCGCGAAGGGGTGAAATCGGGCGCGTTCGTCACGGACCGTGCGCCCGAATTGATTGCCCTGCAGCTCAACTGCCTGCTCGACGGCACGGTGTTCCCGGCCTTCATCGGCAACCCGGCGTACGATCCGCCCACCTTCCGCACGGCAGTGGTCGCCGACCTCGCCGCCGCCCTTGGATACCAGCCCGGCTAGTGCGGCGTCATTCACTCAGCCGTCAAGCGAGCACGGCGGGTTCAGATTTCGATTCCGGCGTTGCCGTCTCGCGCGGGCCGGCGGCGGGGGAAGCGCGCAGGCCCGCCAGAAGGATATCGACCAGGGTCCGTGCCAGGTCCTCGGTCAAGGGGGCGTCGGTCTTCTCCATGCGACGCATCCAGATCTGGCCCCAGACCAGGCCGGTGAACATCCCCGCCGCCAGCTCCCGGTCGAGCGCCGGCAACTCCCCGACGCGGCTCGCTTCCGCGAAAATCCATTCCAGCTGCTCCCAGGGGAAGGACTGGTCCGTCACCAGCCGCTGCCGGGCCTCCTCGGACAGGTGTTCGCGGACGTCGGTCATCAGCCGCCCGAAATCGGCGTGGCTGCGCGAAAAGAATTGCCAGGCCACGCTCTCCAACCGCTCGGCGACCGTGGTCCGCTGAGCACGATTCAGATGGACACGGCCTACTGGACGGTGGCGATCTACGCCTGGCTCTTCGGCACTGGGCTCGGGCTGGCGATGATGACGATCACGACGCCGATCCAGAACGCGGTCGATTTCCGGGACATGGGGGTAGCCACCAGCGCCGCCACGTTCGGCCGGTCGCTGGGCGGGGCGATCGGCGCGGCGCTGTTCGGGGCGATCCTGACCTCACGGCTCGCCGTCTACCTCTCCGAAGAACTGGCCGGCTCGGCCGGGGCCGCAAGGGCCATCGGCGCAGGCGGCGGAATCGACACCAACAACGTCCAGGCCCTGCAGGCGCTGGAGGAACCGGTGCGCTCCCAGGTGCTCGGCGCCTACACCCACGCGATCACCGATATCTTCCTCTACTCGATCCCGGTGATCGTGGCGGCCCTGGTGGTGGTGCTCTTCCTCAAGGAGATCCCGCTGCGCACCGGCCAGGCGCCGGTCGCCGAGCGAGCGGAGGGGGAATCCACAGCTTCCGGGCGGGAACGGGACCGCGGCACGCCGGCCTTTTCCGGGCACTAGCAGGGCGCTCGGGAAGGGTCAGATCAGGTATGCGGTCGCAGCGAAATGCGGCTGGTCGGCCCGGCGGTGGGTCGACCCGCCGCGCCGTCATTGGAACGCGCTGCCTGCCGGACACCTCGTCCATATATCATGGCATCATGTGATCAGGGACCCGCACTTACCACGTACGAAAACGCGTTCAGGCAAGGAATCCCTCTATGGCCGAGTCAAACGTCGTCGTCGCCACGTTCGCCGATGAAAGCAAGACCTACCAGGCGTTTTCCGAGATCAAACGGGTGGCCGCCCGGGGGGAGGTGAAGATCATCGGCCTGACGATCGTGCACCGCACGCTCGAGGGTCGTTTCGAGGTCCGTGACGCGGCCATGAAGATGTATGGCGGCTCGATTGCCGGTGGCCTGATCGGCTCCCTGGTGGGAATCATGGCCGGCCCGCTCGGATTCCTGCTGGGGTGGGGAGCCGGGTCGATCATCGGCGGGCTCCGGGACGCCCGCGAAGTCAAATCCAACCAGACGCTGTTCCAGCGCCTGAGCGAAGACATGGCCGTGGGCACGACCGCCCTGGTCGGCGAACTGGAAGAGAAGGACCCGAACGTGGTTCGCCAGATCGTGCGCCGGCTTGGCGGCGAGTTGCTCCGGCGGCCAACAGAGGCGGTCGAGGCGGACATCGCGGCGGCTGAAACCGCGCACGATTCCGCCGCCCGCGCCGCCGAACAGGTGTTCAGCGACCACAGCGAATCCCGTCCCCGTTCCGACCGGACCGGCGACGAATAAGCGTCGGTCACGACTGCCCAGCGCGCAGGCGTTTGCTCAAACTTTCGCCTACTTCGAGCCGGCCTCGTGTTCGGCCCGGTTGTGGATCAGGGTGTAGACGCTGACGGAGATGATCACGATGCCCAGCGCCCCGCCGAAGTAGATGACGCTCTCGTCGCCGTTCCAGGTGATGACCGAGGCCAGGAACGTCACCACCAGCAACACCACCACGACATTGATGATCTGCGACTTCAGGTCGTTGAGGCTGCTCACCCGCATCCAGCCCGGAACCGGGATGTCCGGCTTGATGAAGAGCTGGAACATCCCCAGCGCCACCACGTAGAGCACCATCCCGAGCAGGAAGAAATCGGTCAGCTCGATCAGTTCCACGGCGAGGTGCTCCGCCCCCTCGAGGTTGAACGCGGTGTCGGTGAACGCGTGGTAGATGGTTTTGGCAAGTACGATGAAACAGTAGATCAGCAACGCGAAGCAACTGATCGCCACGCCCACGATCGAGAGCGTGATCCCGAACCGGGTCATCACCACGATCCTGGAGAACAACCCCAGCACCGAGTCGTCCCCCGCGGACGAGACTCCCCAATGGAGCGTCTCGTCCGCGGCCGGTTGCCCGTCCTCTCGCCTGCTGGTCACGGGTCGTCGCCTTTCCCGATTGCCCACAGCCGGCCTACGAGGACCGCTTCCAGGCGGGAGCGGCGCCCGGCGCGACTTCGACGAAATCCGGTAGGCCCTCCAGGTCCTTCTCCGGTCCGGCCGGGTTGTAGATCGCGATCACCCGCAGCGGTCCCCAGCCCGTGTTGACCGTGGAATGGAAGACCCCGGCCGGGATGTAGATCGTGTCGCCAGGGCCGACCGCGAACGGTTCCTCGTCGCCGACCATCTGCAGGCCCTCGCCAGAGAGGAAGTAAAGGATTTCCTCCGAATCCGGGTGGTTATGCCGGTCGTGGCCCCGGCCCGGCAGCACCGCCACCTCGCCGAACGACATGTTCGCGCCTGGCGTCGCGTCCGGCGCGACGAACCACTTCGTGGCGCCCCACTCGAAACTCTGCGACGGCAACGCCTGCGGGTCGATGGGCTTGTACTCGTTGGTCATGTGTTTCTCCTCTTTCGGGCGCACGGCCCATGGTCGATATGCCGTCATCGTCGCCAGCGGTCAGTGGTCAGTGGTCTGTCTATGCTGAACTGTCCCATCCCGGCCTCTCGCCCAGCCGTCATGCTGAGCGCCAGCGAAGCATCCCCGCGCGAAGCGCATCCGCCGGAGGCGGACCAGTCGTCGCCAGCATCAAGCGTCAGCGGACGCCAGCACTCGCCCCACCAGGTCGGCCTGCGGCCGATGCGCTTCGCGCGGGGACCCTAGAGTACCTGGCCAACAGACACTACGGCCTGGACAGACCACTCAGCATGACGGTTGGGGAGGCGTCGGCAACCGGCCAAGATTCGCTGGCCAACGATCAATCCGTCAGCCGGATCGCCTTGAACTGCCGCATGTTCTCCGTGATCGCGCGCTCGACCGGCAGCCGCTCCATGCTCGACGCGCCGTAGAAGCCGACGACCCCGTGGGTGCGGTCCAGCACGTATTGTGCGTCCTCGACCTCGGCGATCGGGCCGCCGTGGCAGAGCACGAGGATATCAGGGTTGACCGCCTTGGCCGCATCGTGCATCTCCTGCACCATCCGCACGCCGTCGTCGAGCGTGACCGCCGAGAGCGCGCCAATCACCCCTTTCGTCGTCAACCCGAGGTGGGGCACGAGGATATCGGCCCCCGCTTCGGCCATCGCCGCCGCTTCCTCGGGGTTGAAACAATAGGGAGAGGTCAGCAGGTCGCGCTCGCGGGCGAGGCGGATCAGCTCCACCTCCAGCTCGTAACCGATACCGGTTTCCTCCAGGTTCTGGCGGAACATGCCGTCGATCAGGCCAACGGTCGGGAAGTTCTGGACGCCGGAGAAGCCCATCGCCTTGATCTGGTCGAGGAACTGGGGCATGAGGCGGAACGGATCGGTGCCGCAGACCCCGGCCAGCACCGGCACGTTCTTCACGACCGGCAACACCTCGCTGGCCATCTCGACGACGATCGCGTTGGCGTCGCCGAACGGCATCACGCCGGCCATCGAGCTGCGCCCCGCCATCCGGAACCGGCCCGAGTTGTAGATCACGATCAGGTCGACGCCGCCGGCTTCCTCGCAGCGGGCCGAGAGACCGGTGCCGGCCCCGGCCCCGACGATCGGTTCGCCGCGCGCGACCTGCGCCCGCAACCGATCGAGGATTTCCGTCCGGCTCTCCATGTTCACCACAGGTCCTTCTCCTCCTTTACGTCGTTGCGGAAATCAGTTCGGCGAGGCGGCTCGCCATCGCCTCGGCGAACCGCCCGTCGTTGACGTCGTACGGCAGGTCGTGCACCTCGACCCCGTCGCCCACGGTGGCGAGCAGGGC
>JBGTNF010000037.1:0-5038 GCA_041743205.1 Thermomicrobiales bacterium
GCGGCGGCGCTGGCGGCTGGTGGGTTGCATGGAGTGTTGGGGCAGGAGGTGAGCCCGGCCGGCGGGGCGACGCCGCAGCCGGAACGGTCGCCGGGCGACGTGCCGATCGACCACATCGTGGTCTTCTTCTTCGAGAACCACACCTTCGACAACCTCTACGGGCTCTTTCCCGGCGCGAACGGGCTGGCCCAGGCGAGGGCGGCGATTCCCCAGGTGGATCTCGATGGCGACGTCTACGAGATGTTGCCGCAGCCGGTCGACCTCAACGCCTCGCCGCCGGCGCCGGACGATCGCTTTCCCAACGACCTGCCGAACGCGCCGTTCCCGATCGAGCCCTACGCGCCGGTCGACGAGGAGGTGGCGTCGTCGCTGCACCTCTACTACCAGCACCAGCTCCAGATCAACGGCGGGGCGATGGACAGGTACGTGGCCTGGGGCAACACCGGCGGGCTGCCAATGGGCTATTACGACACTTCCCAATTGCCGCTCTACCCGTACGCCCGCGAGTACACGCTGTGCGACAACATGTTCACCGGGGCGTTCGGGGGGTCGATGCTGAACCACTTCTGGCTGGTCTGCGCCGCCACGCCAGAGTGGCTCAATGCGCCGGCCGACATCGTGGCCGAGCCGGTGTTCGACGCCGAGGGCGTCCTGACCGGACTGACCACGGACGGCGAGGTGACGCCGGACGGCTACGCGGTCAACACCTCGCAGCCGTGGTACCAGCCGTACCAGGCCGGGACCGACGACGCCCACCGGATGCCGCCGCAGACGATGCCGACGATCGGCGAGCGGCTGACCGGGGCCGGGCAGTCGTGGGCCTGGTACGCCGGCGGGTGGAACGACGCGCTGGCCGGGAATCCGGACCCGACGTTCGTGTTCCACCACCAGCCGTTCACGTATTTCGAGCGGTACGCTACCGGCGCCGATGCCAACGCCGAGCACCTCAAGGACGAGGTCGATTTCGTGGCGGCGGTGGCGGCGGGGACGCTGCCGGCGGTGTCGTTCGTGAAGCCGCTGGGGAAGGTCGACGAGCACGCCGGGTACTCGACGATCCTCGACAGCGAGCGCCACCTTGTCGACCTGATCGAGGGGGTGATGGCGTCGCCGCAGTGGGAGCGGACGGCGATCATCGTGACCTACGACGATTTCGGCGGCTGGTACGACCACGTCGCGCCGCCGGTGGTGGATCGTTGGGGGCCGGGCGGGCGCGTGCCGGGGGTGGTGATCTCGCCGTACGCGCGGCGGGCGTTCGTGGACCACACGCCCTACGACCACACGTCGATCCTGGCGTTCATCGAGTGGCGGTTCGGGCTGGAGCCGCTGACGGAGCGGGACGCGGCGGCGAACAACCTGCTGGGGGCGTTCGATTTTGGGGACTGAACGTTTACTGACTGTCCGAATGGCCTGCCGGGATGCCCGCTAAATGCAATCGGACGGGATTGCTGGCGCCCTGGCTCGCCTTGATGCGCTCGATGCTCGTTCCGACGACGTGCCCAAGCTCATGGGCGGTGCGGCCGTCGAAGCACCAGCGCGTGCCGCCCACGTGGCGCCAGCCGTCGATGCGGAAGGCCCCGCGGACGACGCCGTGGGAGACCCCCAGCGCGTAAACGGCGCGGGCGCGGGCGTGATCGCCGATGACCCAGCCGCATTGGGTCGCGCGGTAGACGTCGATGGCGTCCCACCGCTCGGGCAAGGATCGGTTGATCATGAACATGACAGTGGGCTCGCCTATGGCCGGGATCGGGTCCCGGCCTTCACCATATCCGAGCGATGGATCGACCACGTCGCATTCCTTCGATGATTGCTAGCTCAGAGGGAATCATTGTCGCCCATCCAGCCGCAAGGTGTATCCAGCGCGGGTAGAAAAGATTCCTCGCAAGCTCGGAATGCCAATAAAATTGGCCGGTCGATCACGTCGGGATGACGTAAAACCGTTACGCGGACGCCAACGGTGGTTATGGGACGTCGATTTTGGCGACCGTGCCGGACTGGATGAGCAGGGTGACAGTTCCGTCGTCGGCGATGGCGTCGAGGCGGACGCGGAAGGTCCAGAGGCCCGAGCCGTAGCCGCCTTCCGGGGCGTAGGTCGTGGTGAAGCCAGTGACGCCATCGGCGAGGGCGATACCGTCGGCTATGACGACCTCCTCGACGAGCTGGCCGTTGCGGAGCGCTTCGAGCGTGAGCGTGGCCGCGGGGATCGGGGAGCCGACGTTGGCGATCTCGATTTCCACGCCGACCGATTCGAGCGGCGCGCCCTCCGGCTGGATCCGGACGCGGTCGAAGGAGACGCTGACCGCGTCAGGCGTGGCGTCGAAGGGTTCGGGATCGCGCGAGCCGGGCGGCGGCTCGGGAATGACGAGGGCCACTTCGTCGATCGTTGCCGAGGCGCGGGTGTCGGCGTCGGTGAGGTCGAGGGCGAGCCGGTAGTCGCCGGCGGCGATGGTTGACGGAAGTGAGATTTCGACGACGGTGCTACTTCCGGCAAACACGGCGCCCATCGTCACCGGTATGGCGGTTTCGTCGCCGTCCGTGGATTCGAGGGTGAGGCTTCCCTGGGGATGGACGGGCACGGTTCCCGTGTTTTCGACCGGAATCTGGACGAAGGCCCCGCTCCCGGTCTGAACGACGGTGGGGTAGCCGAGGTCGAAGCCGGCCTCGAAGTCGCCGGGCACCGTGATCGCAATCGCGGCGGTGGAGCGAGCCACCTGAGCAATGCCATCGCCGCCCGGGATCGAGACGGGCTCGGTCGCCGTCAGGGTGACGGCGGCGACGTATTGGCCCGGTTCGGCGGTGCTGGGCACGGCGATCTCGATGGTTTGGACCACGCTTTCGCCGGTTTCGAGCGTGAGCCGATCGGTGGCGAGGTCGAGCCAGGTGGCCGGGTCGGTCAGCGGCTCGTCCGGCGCCGAGGGGGCGAAGCCGCCGTTGGGCGTGGCGGTGGCGTTTGCGATGGCGAGCTCGACCTCGACCGGGTCGTCACTGACGACGGCGAGGCTGATCTGGATTTCGTCGCGTTCGCCCGGTGCGATGTCGGCGTAGAAGGCGTTGACCGGCGCGCCGTCGGCGGTCTGGATCAGGAGCGTTGGGTTGGCGGCGTCCTGTTCCTGGGCGACCGCGGCGGGAAGGTTGGCCGCGATCAGGAGGAAGGTGAGGAGGCAGAGGGCGGAGCGGCGCGGGAGGAAGACGCTGCGCGTCGATTTAACGTGCTTCGCACAGAGATTCCTCGCACGCTCGGAATGACAACCATACCTGCTCATGGGAAGGTGACCGCCTCGACGATGACGGTCTCGACCGTCGCGTCCGTGTCGCCCGCGATCCGGGCGTCGATTCGGATCGTGCCGTCGGGTTCGTCGGTTGCCAGGACCAGGAGCGAGATCACGCCGTTGGCGACCGCGCCGGATGTGCCCGCCGGGCCGGAGATCCTGTCGATCGCGATGGCGGCGTCATCGCCGGCGTCAAGTGTGACGAGCAGTTGCCAGCCGCAGGCCGTGGGGGCATTGGCGTAGGCGAGGTCGATGGCGGCGACCGTGTCTTCGCCATCGGCGGAGAGGGCGAGCGATTCCAGCGTGACGACTGGCGGCGCGTCGGCTGGGACGGTCAGCGTCACGCTCCCGGTGATTTCGACGCGGGCGCCGTCGTCGCGGGTTCCGCTCAGGTTGATCTCGATCGTGGCTGATGCGAAGGCGGTGCAGGAGGGCTGGACGCCGATCAGGAAACTGGCGTTCGATTCGCCGTCGAACCCGTTCAAATCGAGGCGGTTATTGCTGGCGTCGAGGAGACCAGGGGTGTTTGGCGCGTTCTCCTCGACCAGGATCACGCGCCAGCCGGGCGTGTTCGTGTCGCCGGAGATGGTTAGGGCGTCGAGCGGTCCAACGTTCAAGTCCACCTCGCAGGTGAAGAGGGTCCAGCCGGCGTCGGCTGGGGACGTGGCCATTGCCGGCGTGGCGTTGTCGCGCACGTCCGCCGGTTCACACTCGATCGTTGCCTCGCCGGGCGTTTCCGGCGGTGGGGATTGGGTTGGCTGGGCCGCCGGCGGTGGCGGTGGCGGCGGCGGGTCGATAGGCTCCGTGGTTGGCGGAGGCGCCGGAGGCGAGGTCGGGGTTCCGGGTGGTTGCACGGTTGGGGGTTCGGTCGGTGCTTCCGTGGGTTGCTCGGTCGCGACGTCGGTGGGTACGGCGCTCGGCTCCGCCGTTGGTGGAACGGTGGGCGGCGGTTGGGTTGGCTGGGGCGGTTGCGTGGGTTGCGGCGGCTGGGTCGGGATGGGTGGTTGCGTTGGCTGCACGGGCGCCGTTGGTTGCGGCGGTTCGGTTTGGGCCACCATCGTGGGTAACGCCACGCCACTGAGGCCGAGCAGGATAACGAACGCAGCCATCAGGATCGGGAGCCGACGGGCGTTGGACGCGCGGGATACAGAATCGATGAACGGCATGCAGTGTCCCCTGGTCACGGCTGGTCCGATGCCGCCAAGTATAGGGTTCGGGTGGGGCGACGGGGTAGGCCAGGCGGGGGATTATCGGGTCTTTCCATGGAAGGCCGTGTCGTGGTGGTGAGTCGCCACGACATGGCCCGGCGACACGTCCCAAGTGGGGGTGTCGCCGTCTTGGAGCTTTCGAACTTCGGAAGGATGAGGACCACCCCGTGGCTACGGGATGACGATCTCGCCCTCGATGTCGATGGTGGCGAGGATCGTTTCGGTGTCGCCGCTGACGGCGGAGATGACGAGCTGGAACGTGTAGGAGCCTTTCAGCCAGCCATCTACCGGAATGTAGCGTTGCCTGACGTCGCTGCTGGCTTGGGGCAACGCCTGGTTTCGCGCCAGCGAGTAACTTTCGACATCTTCGCCATCGCGTCGAACGATAAGCGTAACGTTGGCGGTTGGGATGTCTGCCCCGTTATTAGTGATCGTTGCGGCGACATCGGCGTACTGCACCGGGTCGCCGTTGGGCGTGACCGCCGCCTGGTCGACGACGAAGACCGGCGGCGCCTCCACCGCTTCCGGTTCGGCGATCGTGACCGGGGCTCCGTCGAGCGCGGC
>JBGTNF010000038.1:0-2923 GCA_041743205.1 Thermomicrobiales bacterium
GTCATCGGCCCAGCTGGCCGCCGCCTACCCCACGTCCGGCGGCACGTACATCTACGGCCGGGAACGGCTTGGCGCGTGGTGGGGGTTCGCCGCCGGTTGGGCCTTCGTGATCGGCAAGACGGCTTCGTGCGCCGCGATGGCGATGACCTTCGCCGCCTATGCGATGCCAGGACCGGGCTGGCTCCAGCGCCTGGCGGCGGTCGCCGCCGTGATCGCCCTGGCGGCGCTCAACCTGCGAGGTGTCACGCGAACGGCGCAACTGACCCGGATCCTGGTCTCGATCACGCTGACCTGCCTGACCGTGGTCGTGGTTGGTATCCTGTTCGTCGGCGAAACCGACGGTGGCAACCTCGACGGCTGGAGCCGGGTTGGCGACACCGGCGGCCCTGGCGTCTACGGCGTGCTCCAGGCGTCCGGCCTGCTCTTCTTCGCCTTCGCCGGGTACGCCAGGGTGGCGACGATGGGTGAGGAGGTCGTCGATCCCGAACGGGCGATTCCCCGCGCCATCACCGGCGCGTTGGGCATTGCGATCATTGTCTACGCGGTGATTGGGGTCAACCTGTTGCTGGCGGCCGGCCCGGACCGGCTAGCCGGATCGACCGCGCCGTTGGTGACGGCGATCGACGCGGCCAGCGTGGGCGAGCTCGCCCCGGTTGTCCGGATCGGCGCCATCGTGGCCAGCCTCGGGGCATTGCTGGCGCTGATCGCGGGGATTGGGCGGACGGGACTGGCGATGGCGCGGAACCGGGACCTGCCCGGCTGGCTCGCTGTGGTTCATCCAACCCATCAGGTTCCGCACCACGCCGAAATCGCCCTGGCCGCGGTGGTCTGCGCGCTGGTGCTGGTGGCGGACTTGCGCGGGGCAATCGGCTTCTCATCGTTCGGGGTGCTGATCTACTACGCGATCGCCAACGCCTCAGCGTTCACCCAAACCGGCCCGCAGCGACGCTGGCCGCGCGCGCTCCAGGTCTTCGGCGTGGCCGGTTGCCTGGTGCTCGTGGCGACCCTGCCCTGGGCGTCGATCCTGGCCGGCGCGGCGATGTTCGCGATCGGGCTGGCAGGACGGGCGATCGTACTGCGGCGGCGGGCGTGACCCGGATATTCCGGATCCGGGCGGACACCCCTGATATGCGGTTAGCCAGATCAGGTATGCGACCGGTATCCAGCGGGGCCGGTACCGCCCCTACGACAATCGGTAGGGGCGGACCTTCCTCGACCGCGAACCGGATGCGGCAATCCCGGATTTGGTCGAGGATGTGTCGAACGGAGCCGCCCGGATGGTGGCAATGGGCGATCTGAGGTGGCGGGGACACGGGCCGAGACAAGCTCGGCAACCCTACGAAAGAAGAGGGCTGCGAGCCCATCAGCCCGCCTGTTTCAGGCGCTCGCGGAGGAAGGTCAGCACCAGCACTTCCTCGGATTCCAGGGTCGGGTATTCCTCGCGCACCGTGTCCTCGATTTCGGCGCGGAGCACCCCGGCCAGGGTGCCGTCGATGTAGGAGTCGAGGATCTGGGGGTGGACGTAACATTTCCGGCAGATCGTGGGGGTGTTGCCGAGCTGTTGCGAGACGTGCTCGATCGCCGCCACCACGTTCTTCTTCGCCTGGGCCTCGGAATCCACCTTCTCGAACTCGTCCAGCGCCATCGCCGCCAGCACCGTGCCCGACCAGGTGCGAAAGTCCTTGGCCGTGAACGACTCGCCGGTGATCTCCTGGAGGTAGGCGTTGACGTCGCTCGAGGTGACGTCCTTCAGCTCTCCATCTTCCTCATACTTGAACAACTCGTAGCCGGGCAGCTCGGAACATTTCCGCACCACGTTGGCCACGCGCCGGTCGTTGACGGAGAGGTCCCAGACCTTGCCCGATTTTCCGGAGAAATGGAAGTGGATGTCGCTGCCGTCGAGGTCAACGTGCTTCTTGCGGATCGTGGTCAACCCGTACGAATCGTTCTTCCTGGCGTACTCGGCGTTGCCGACCCGGATCAAGGTCACCTCCAGCAACTTGACGACTGCCGCCAGCACCTTCTCGCGCGGCAGGCCAGATCGCTTCATGTCCTTTGCCACCCGGGCGCGGATCGCGGGCAAGGCGGAGCCGAACTGGAGGATGTCCTGGAACTTGTTGCCGTCGCGGGCCTCGCGCCAACGTGCGTGGTAGCGGTACTGCTTGCGCCCCTTGACGTCCACGCCGGTCGCCTGAATGTGCCCGTTGGCGCTCGGGCTAATCCAGACGTCTGTCCAGGCCGGCGGCACGACGATCGCGCGGATCCGGGCCAGTTGCTTCGAATCCCGGATCAGCTCGCCCCTGGCATCGTGGTAGGAAAAACCCGTGCCCCGGCGCTGCCGGGTGATGCCGGGTTTCCCGTCGCTGACGTAGCGGAGCCCCTCCTGCTCGAGCAGCTCGCGGGCGGCTTCCGATCCTGGCGCTGGGGCCGACGACATGGGCACTGTCCTGGACGATGGGCGCCGCGGCGCCCAAGAGGCGAAACCAGTCGTCAGCGTAGCGTATGGACGGCGTGCGCTTTCCGCGCTAAGTGCCAGTGTCCGTCGCGGCGCGGTGTATCAAACTCCATCGGCTGCCCTCTTCTGGAGTAGAGGCTGGTGAACGCTTCCCTCAAGCGGCTCCTGGCCACCGAACCATCCAATGAGCGACCGCCGCCGGCGATCGTTCGATATCACAGACGAAGTTATCCATGTCGCAGGCATCACCCAACCCGTTCACCCGCATGGCCAGAGTGGTCGGCCTTGGCGCCGCCGGCGTCCTTGCGCTCGGCGGCGTCGTTGTCGCCCAGGACGCCCCGTCCAACACCAGCCGCCCGGCGAGCATTCACGCCGGCTCGTGCGAAAACCCTGGCGACGTGGTGGCGGAAATCGAAAACCTCGTCGTCACCTTCGATGACGATGATGGCAGCGATGGCGGCGGCGGCG